>NZ_JAYWVC010000340.1:0-5544 GCF_036281785.1 Streptomyces chiangmaiensis
TCGGCGCATCACACTAGCTAGTCGCTCGACGATGGTTGACGGCTCGTCAGGGATCGGGGACCCGGTTGGCGCCGGAGACATTCGCTGAGCCCTCGCACAGCAAGTGGCTACGAGTTGTCGGTCTTTTCGGGGGACAGGCGCTGGCCTCCAAGCGCTTGAGCTGGGCGGGTTAGTGGTTTCACGCACTGGCCGGCAGTTGCTGATCAGCCCAGATGACTTTGCCGTCCGGGATGTGGCGGGTCCCCCATCGGTGGGACAGATGAGTGAGGAGGAAGAGGCCGCGGCCGTGTTCGTCGGTGGTGCGGGGGTGTCGCAGAAGCGGGTGGCAGTGGCTGGCGTCGGAGACTTCGCAGGTCAGCATCTCGTGCCGGATGAGGCGTAGGCCGATCGTGCGGTCGCTGTCGCAGCCGCCGTTGCCGTGGATGATGGCGTTGGTGAACATTTCGCTGACGATCAGCTCTGTGGTCTCGGCCAGGTGTTCCAGTCCCCAGTGGGTCAGCTGCCGGGTAGCGAGAGTTCGGGCACGGCTGACGACGGCGAGTTCGCTGGGGAACTGCCAAGAGGCAACCTGGTCTGCGCTCAGCGAATGGGTCTGTGCGAGGAGCAGAGTGACATCGTCGCTCGGCGGCTTGGCCCGCAGTGTGTCCACTGTGGAAGAGCATAGATCGTCCAGTGTGAGGTCGGGCCGTGCGAGGGCCGCGCGCAAACGGTTCATGCCGGCGCTGATGTCCTGGTCGCGGGCCTCGATCAGACCGTCGGTGTAGAGGGCGAGCACGCTTCCTTCAGCGAGTTCCAAAGTTACGGACTCGAAGGGGACCAGTTCGAGGCCGAGCGGTGCTCCGGTGGGCAGGTCGGGGAAGGTGACGTGGCCGTGCGGGTCGATGACCGCGAGCGGGGGGTGGCCGGCCCGCGCCATGGAGCAGTACCGGGTGACCGGGTCGTAGACGGCGTACAGGCACGTGGCGGCCATCGTGGTGGTGTCCGGGTGCCGGGGGTCGGCTTCCGCCTCGGTGAGGCGGATGACCTGCTCGTCGAGGCGGGACAGTACTTCGTCGGGAGGCATGTCCATGTCCGCGAGGGTGTGCATGACGGTGCGGAGTTGGCCCATCTTCGCCGCCGCGTTGATGCCGTGTCCGACCACGTCGCCGACGACCAGGGCGACGCGGGCGCCGGAGAGGGGGATCACGTCGAACCAGTCACCCCCGATGCCGTGGTAGCTGTCGGCCGGCAGGTAGCGCCAGGCGACATCAGCGGCGGAGCCGCCCGTGGGGTGGTGAGGGTGCAGCAGGCGCTGCAGGGCGAGAGCCGCGGAGCGTTCGCGCACATATTGGCGGGCGTTGTCCAGGGCCAGCGCTGCCCAGCTGACGAGTTCCTCGGCCAAGAGCAGGTCGTCCTCCTCGAACGGCCTGGGGTCCTGCGTCCGCACGAAGACCGCCACACCCAGCACTGCGCCCCGGGCGTGGATCGGGACGACCATCAACGAGTGCATGGCGTGCTCGCGGATCTTCTCCGCCAGCGCGTCGTGGTGGTCCAGCCATGTGCCCGGGGATGTGTCCAGCATCGGCTCGAAGTGGGATTTCCCGGAGCGCAGGACACCGGTGAAGGGCGAAGTGGGCGGGACGAAGACCGGCTCTCCGCGAGCGAACAGGGACTCCGGCGTTCCCGGGTGGATCGAGGCCAGGCCCGCACGGCGGAAGACGGGGATGCGCCCGTCCTCTGCGCCGAGATGGGCCAAGGGCTCCTCGCCGAGTGGGACGGACTCGGCCAGGTCGACAGTGGCGTAGTCCGCGAGGAACGGCACGGCCAGGTCGGCCAGTTCCTGCGCGGTCTGCATGACGTCCAAAGTGGTGCCGATGCGCCTGCTGGCCTCGCCGAGGATTGCCAGACGCTCTCGCGCCCGTTGGCAGTCGGTGACGTCCACGCTCACAGTGCACACGCCCAGCGCGCGACCCTGCGCGTCGTCGAGGCGGAAGAAGGACGCTTTCAATATGCGATTGCTTCGCACATTCGCCGGCAGCAAGGCCTGGTAGTCCACGTCCATCGCCGGGTCCCCGCTCTCCAGCACCTGGTGCATCACTGCTTCCAGCGTTTCGGCCCCCGTCCCGGGCGCCGCCTCCGTCAGCCTGCGGCCCATCCGCTGGGGGAGAGGGATGCCGTCCCAGGAGCCCTGGGTGTCGTTCGCCCGGACGCAGCGCAGGTGCGTGTCCTGTATGACGACACCGATCGGCAGGCGCCTCGGCAGCTTAGCGAGGAGCGGCACCGCCGCTGTGGCCGCGGCCGGCCACGTGGAAAGCAAGGCCTTGTCGGTCGCCCAGACCACCCACCAGTCCCGGCCGTCCTGCCCGGACAGCGATGACACGCACAGGCGCACGTCGATGCTGCGGCCGTCGCGGTGGCGCACCTGCGCGAGGTCGGACCAGCAGCCCCAGAGGGTGCTCTCTTGTGCGGCTTGTGAAGCCTTTACTCGGTCGTCAGCAGCCACCAACAGGACACCGGCGGACCGCCCGACCGCCTCCGCGGCCGAGTAGCCCACGAGCCGCTGAGCGGCCTGCGACCATCCGACCACCGTCCCCTGCGCGTCGAGGAGGGCTATCGCCGGGCTGACTTTCTCGATGGCCGTCTGAGCCTCGGAGACTGCCGTCTCTGCGGAACTGCCCATTGCTTTTCCCTTCTGTGTCCCCCCGGCGATGCGGTCCCCCAACTGCTCGGGTGTCTGGTGGATGGATAGGTCCAGGGCAGGGAGTTATCGAGCTACCAGGCACGGCAGGCCACAGCCCATTCACACTGCCCCCGACGGTGGCTGCGGCGGTGGTCTCGGCCCGTCAGACGTGCTCCGGCGGGACCCCTGTCGGGGCCGGGGTGCGGCCAACGGGCCGTCGGCTGACGCCGACGTCAGCCACACTGCCGTCCGGTGACGCCCCGCTTGCTCTCACCCGCACCTCACGCGTCAGTCGGCGACTGCTGAGAAGGCGGTGCAGCCAGGCCCCGAAGGCCACTCGCAGAATCGGAGTGACCACACAGATCCGCAGATTGGGGTCAGCCCGGCGAATGCGGTAGGACCGAACTGGCGGGCGGGGTTGATCGAGCCCCCGCTGCGCGGCCGCAGAAAAGCGATCACCAGCGAAACGGACAGTCCGATGACGTACAGCACCAGGTGCGCATAGCGGGCATGAGCCATGCAAAAACTGACCGCGAGCATGATGACCGTCATGCTGCCGGCCTCGGCGACAAAGACGAACGCGGGCTGCCAGGAGGGTGCGGGCACGATCGCGGCGTAGCCGATCGACGGGAGAAAGACCGCAGGCCCACACCAGGCGCCCAAGACCCGTCCCCGCCATTTGGGCCAGCACGTAGAAAACAATGCTGCACCCGGGGAAGGCGCCCATAAGCCGCAGGGAGACCCTCACGGTGCCGTGTCCAGGCGGGTCATGGCCTTGGATGCCTCCGGGGGCGAGCTTCGCCCAGTCCAGACAGACGACTTCGTCGTCGGAGCGAGGCCAGCGTAGGAGGCCAGGTGGGCCGCGGTGGGGAAGCTGGTGCCGTCGCCGACGGTGACCAGCAAGGTGGCGGCGGCGCTGACCGCGTTCCCCGGAATCGAGGTCAGAACTGCGGAAAGAGGGGAAGACACCGATGTTCATCACGGTGGGCGCGGCGGCAGTCATGACCTGACCGTATGCGCGTCGCCGTCCATGCGTGCGGACCATTTTCCGGACGGAAGAGCGGACCACTTCGTGCCGAACGGTCAGGCGGGCCCCTGGGTGCCGCCTGTTAGACCAGTTGCACCGCGAAGCCGGAGCGCCACGTCGCATGCCCGGGTCGCGACGATCGGGAGCGGGTTAGTACTCCAGCTCCGTAAATCGTGATCTTGCCTTGTCCGCAGAATTGGTTTGGGAATCTGTCATAGAAATGGACCATACTCCGGTGCCATTGCGTCAGTAGCGTTACAGGCATGAACACGAACGAAGCACACGGAAGCCCGCCGCGCCTCCCCGAGCGCACCCTCGATCCACGGCGAACACGCGCCCAGAGGCGGCAACCGGCATCTCAAGCGCGCGATGTTCCTGTCCGCGTTCGCTGCCCTGCACGATCCCGCCTCCCGCACCTACTACGACCGATGCCGGGCCCGCGGGAAACCCACACGCAGGCCCTCCTCCGCCTGGCCCGCCACCGCATCAGCGTGCTGTTCGCAATGCTCCGCGACCGCACCTTCTACGAACCCAGAACCCCACGCCTCGCTTGACGAAAGACATAGAGGCACCCCCCGGCAGGAGCGATGACCGGTGGACGGTCAGGCGTTGCTGCGTAGGGGCGACGAGCACGGGAGCACAATGTGAGCGCTGTGACCGGCATCAGATCGGCGGCCGGGGATCCCAAGGTGCGGCGCCGGGCCGCGCCGCATCTCATGTGGCTGCTCGGCCCACTGGCAGTGATCGTCGCGGTCCCTGTGGCCGACCTGTTCCTGCCACCGGATATCCACCTTGCGGACGTGCTGGTCCTCGCTGTAGCGGTCGTCGCGCACAGCGCCGGTCCACGGCTCACCGCACTCATCGGCTCACTGAGTGTACTCGCCCTGATTGCGGCGGGTGCGGAACGTCGCACTCTGAACACAGAGAGCGTCCTCGTCGAACTCGGCACCCTTGCCGCACTCTGTGCCTTCCTGGTGCTCTTCACGCACCGGCGGGACCGGGGCCAGCGGCAGCTCGTCTGGGCCCGCTCCATCTCCGACGCAGCACAGCGCGTCGTACTGCGCCCCCTGCCCGAGCGGGCCGGCCCGGTCCGACTCGCTTCGCGATACCGCGGCGCGGAGGCCGATACATGCATCGGCGGTGACCTGTATGCCGCGGCCCGCACCTCCAGTTCCACCCGGCTGCTCATCGGAGACGTCCGCGGCAAGGGCCTGGCCTCGATCAGTGACACGGCGGTCGTGCTGGGCGCCTTCCGAGCCGCGTCCCACCGCCAGATCACGTTGCCGGAACTGGCCGCCTACATGGAAGAAGCCGTCCGCTGGGGCCTCGCGGAGTTCTCCGGGTCCGAGGACGACGCCGCTGAACGATTCGTCACTGCCGCCGTCGTGGACATCCCGGACGACGACCCGGTCGTGCACCTGGTCAGTTGCGGGCACCCGCCACCCCTCCTGCTGCGCCATGACACCCCCGCCGCGACCGCGCTCGTGGTGCCCGAGCCGGCGCCGCCACTCGGCCTCGGCGCGATCTCCGGCAGCCTGTATCTCCCGGCGACCTTCCCGTTCGGCGAAGGCGACAGGCTGATGCTGTACACCGACGGTGTCTGCGAGGCTCGTGACCGGAGCGGTGTCTTCTACCCGCTCGCCGAACGGGTCGCCAGGTGGGCCGACCCGGAGCCCGAAACGCTGCTCCACAGGGTCGTCGCCGACCTGCGGGAGTACACCGATGGTCGCCTGGACGACGACATGGCGATGGTCGTCGTCCGGCGAGACGGCGGGGCGGCGGCCGCCTGAGCGAAGCGTGCGGAAGCGCGGTCGGAGCCCCGCCTCACAGAAACCTCTCGCAAGGTTCCGGCCTCACC
>NZ_JAYWVC010000341.1:0-5476 GCF_036281785.1 Streptomyces chiangmaiensis
GGGGAACTTGTTGGACAGCCCCAGCGCGCTCTCGCCCTTCTCCGGGGCGAAGGCGGCGATGTAGACCAGCGCCTTGACGTCCGAGACGCCGACCGCGGCCTGGCTCATCACAGCGCCGCCGTAAGAGTGGCCCGCCAGCACGATCGGGCCCTTGACGGTGTTCAGCACGCTGTGGAGGTAGGCGGCGTCACTGGCCAGGCCACGCAGCGGGTTGGCCGGCGCCACCACCGGATATCCGTCGCGCTGCAGCCGCTTGACCACCCCGTTCCAGCTCGAGGAGTCCGCGAACGCGCCGTGCACCAGCACCACCGTGGGCTTCTGGTGCGACGGGCGGTGCGCGGCCGTGGCATCGGCGGTACCCGCGGTCGCGGCCAGCGCGAGGGCCGCCACGCCGGCGACGGCGCCCAGAGCGACAGCGGACGTGCGGGTGGAACGGAAAACGGTGTTGACGTTCATGGTGACTCCCTTTGTGCGGTGCGGAGGTTGACGCCGAGTTGGCCGGCCGCCCCAGCCTTCCTGCCCGGGGCGACACCGAGAAACCTAGCCCACACTCTCATCGAATACAAGTTACTTGTGCACGATGGAATTGAGCTCCAGGGAGGACGACCCGCAGAGCCGCAGAGCCGCAAGAGGTTCCGCAACTACCACGACGCAGCCGCCGTGGCGATCGGCAGGCGCGCCCTGGGACACCCGATCCGGCGATGGCCAGCACCGCCCCCCTGCTCACCGGAGTGATGAGCAGGGGCATCGGACCGTCCAGGCCGAGCAGGCGGCCCCGGGGCGTGAGGAACCCTGCCCCCGGACCACGCAGAGGATGCGTGCACACCGGACGCGGAGCGAACGCGGGAAACCAGAACACCCAACACCGTTCGGGGCGTTCGGCTGAGCATGAGTCCTGGCAACAGGACCCACTCCCGCTCAGCCTTTAGGAACGGCGACCCGTCAGTACTGCGGCGCGCTGGGCAAGCGGGCCAACTGCCAGGTCGCGGTCGGCGGGCACGCGGTCAGAAGCTGTGTCACAGCCTCTTTCCGCAGGTCACCATGGGTGAGACGCGGGAGATGTCTGAGGTCCCGTTCGGTTTGGCGTCGATGGACGGTGGAGCAAACGGCCGGCTGTTGGCGAGCGTGTCTTTGAGAGCCCGTGCTGACTATGCGTCGCGTCGGAACAGGGCAGTCCACAAGAAGGGTTCGCCGAAGTACGCGGACTCGGGTGGTTCGTCGCGCATGAGTCGCAGTTCGACCTCGGTGAGGTCGGAGAAGATCCGGCGTAGGGACTGTGGGGTGTAGGCCAGTCCGCCGTGGAGGCGGGCGTCCCGGTAGAAGGCCGCGTCGGGGAGGTCAGATCCTCCCGTCTCTCCGTCCGTGAAGCACGTGAGCGCGAAATAGCCGCCGGGTGTGAGGAGCTGGTCGAGCAGGGCGAGGTAGCTGATTCGGCGGTGGGGTGGCAGGTGATGAAAACAGCCCGAGTCGTAAATCAGGTCATAGCGTCCCCTCAGCTCGGTGCCGGCGAGAGCGAAGGCATCTCCCCTGTGGAACCGGATGTGGGCCCCGGCTGCACGGGCACGCTCCTCCGCCCAGCCGACCGCTGCAGGGGAGAGGTCGACGGCGTCCACTCGGAAACCGAGGGAGTCCAGGTAAAGGGCGTTGCGTCCGGGGCCGCAGCCCAGGTCGAGGGCCCGGCCCGGGGTGATGAGCCGGCGGTCGAGGTATGAGGCGAGATTCTCGTCCGGCTTGGCTGCGAAGAACGGCACCGGTTTGGAACGGTCGGCATAGAAGGTGTCCCACCAGGCTGCTGCATCGTTGGTCCAGCGGTCGGCCTCTGGTGTGAACAGGTCGTCCAGGAGTTTCAGCACGTCCTCGACGGTGCGGATGTTGCGGTCCATCCGGCCCCCTTTCGCGATGGGGAGACGGTACGGCCAAAGAGCGCAAAATCCCAGCTCAGCGTGCGTGGCGCAAAGGCGTGGATTGGCGATGGCGAGCCCAGGAGAAGGGTTCGCGGGCTGAGTCCACGGCCCTGCGCGCGCGGCCGCTCCCTCCTCCGCTGAAGGGCGTAACGGCGGCTTCCAGGGTGGCGCTCAAGCAAGTTTCTGAAGTTGCTCTTCAGCCGGCTGTCGCGAGGCTGACGAGGCCGCCTCGAGGCGGCGGTGCGGGCGGGACAGGCGGCGGGACATGAGGGTGATGAAGGCCCATTGGGTGTGGGCTTCGGCGTGGGACATGAGGCGTTCGTAGTCCCTCGCGTTGCGCCGGGCCCGCAGAACGCCCGCCCGTAACCGATCCACACCTCTGGCGCGTCGTCCAGCAGCCCGTATCCCCACGTTCTACCAGGTCACGGGCGGAAGGCCGCGTGCGGCCGCGACCTGGCGCAGGTGGGCGAGTCCGGTGTGGATCTGCGCGCGCGTGTGTTCGGTGGCAGCCATGAGCTGCATGGCGCTCGCCTCGGACAGCTGCTGCGCGTTCATTCATCCCCTTTGTAGCCCATTGGACCCCGTTAGGACTGGCAGTGCCGGCTCGCGCCAGAGTTGTCGACTTCCGCCTGACCCAGTCATCTGCTTCGGCCGACCGCACGTGTGGAGCCGTCCGACCCAACTGCGCGCCTCCAGGTCGGCGGACGCGGCCCGGCGGGCAGTGTCACTGGCCTGTGCTTGACTGCCTGGGCATGGACGAAGAGGAGTTGCTCGCGGGTATTCATGCCCTGGTCGCGCGGGGCCAACGGAACCTGGTGTGCGACCAGGCCGGTCATGGAACAGGGCACTGGCCGTTTATCAGGGAGAGTTGCACGGTGACCGCACGCTGGGCAGAAAGCGCAATCCCTGTCGCCACACGCCCCGGGCGTACGCCCCAGCTTTGATCGGCTGCACCACGAAGTGGGACGCCATCCATCCGTTCCCGGCGCGGTCCGCGTCGCCGACGTCCCGCCAAGCTCCGTGCCGCCAAGGGATACGACTACGACCACCTGCGGCAATGGCTGCGCAAGAGGGGCATCCGCCACCGGATCGCTCGCAAGGGCATCGAGTCCTCGACACGCCTGGGCCGTCATCGCTGGGTCGTCGAGAGAACCGTGTCCCGGCTCGCCGGATGCCGACGCCTGCACCGCCGCTACGAGCGCAAGGCCGAGCACTTCCTCGCATTCGTCGGCATAGCCGCCCTCATCGGCTACCGCCGACTCAGCAGCTGAGCCGGCCCAAGCCTGCTGTGTCGGTGGCACCCCATAAGGTGCGCGCAACGTCTCCAAGGAGGAGGTCCCGTGGGATTTTCGGGTCACCTGGTCTTCGCCCGTAGCAAGCGCCCGCTGCTGGAAGCACCCGTATTCGACAGCATCAATCAGGAGCTGAAGGACACCGTGCATGCATGGTGTCCGCGACCGGGCGGATGGCAGACCCTCCAGTTCGATCACGGACTATGGGCGGACAACTACCTGCTCGCCCTGGTCGGATGGACCGGCGCACCGGCCTGCGCCGCAGACGTCTCTGACAGCGACATCGCCCTCGTGACCGGGCTGGGAACCAACGGGCAGCGTTGGCAGGCGTGGCTCAACCTGGACAACGCTGCGGCACTTTTCACCGAGGAACCCGAGGACCTGGACGACGTGAGCCTGTGGGTGGGCACACCCGAGTTCAACGAGGCTGTGAGGCGCAAGCGCGCGGAGCTCGACGTGGATGTTCCAGCCGACGCCGAAGGCGCCCTCGTTTGGGCTGAAGCGGCCGGCATCCCAGCCACAGCGCGGCAGTCCCGGATCGAAGAGCTACTGCGCTCGCGGGAGACCTTTGCGGAGGACCTCTGCAGCGCGCTGCTGGACGAGTTGGGCTTTCCCCAGGCCGCCCAGCCCTCGCCAGAGCCATAAGAAACGGCGTCTTGGACCAGTGCGAGGACACCCACCGGTAACTGCGGACCGTGGTGTAGGCCAGTCCCACGTCTTCGGCGAACATGCGGATGGCCTCGCTGAGGTGAACAGGTCGTCCTTCCCGGACGGATTCGCACCCCCATACGAGCGCATCGGCTCGATCTCCAGGGCGGTGTCCCCGAGACGCCACTGGGCGCTGCTCATCGTGGCGACCCAGTACCGTCCCAGCTTGACCAACTCGTCGTAACGTTCCCCGGTCACACTGCCGACCATCGGGGACATTCGAACGCCGCCCCCGCGGGCCCGGGTGCATCACCCCCGTGTGCCGCCACCTCGCCCCGAACGCCCGCTACTTGGCACCATCAGGCGCCCGCAGGCCGTCGGGCGGGGCGCGCGGACCCGGCGCGTGAGGCGGCCCTGCCGCCCCAGGACGCGCGGCCTCACACCCCGTCCGGCTGAGTGCGCCGCCTGTGCCGGGCCCCTTTGCGGCAGCGGGGAGAGCAGTACATGGCCAAGACGGAACGTTCGACCCCGACCGTCCAGGATCCCCCGCACTCCGGGCAGCTGGCTGTCACCCCGGCCGTCAACGCCTCGGTCCTCGCCTGAGCCCTCCGCGTTCTGCGCCACTGCCGGCAGCGGCACGCGGTCGAGCAGAACACCGCCTTGCCTTCGTCGTCGGCATCAGCGGGCCCCCGCACCCACGGCACAACCGCGGCCCCGCATCGACGTCTTCGACCACCACCAGACGCAGCCGGCGTACCCCGTCGCAGTCCGCACCTCCATCCGGGTCAGACCCAGCCGGTCATCCCTCGTCGAAGCACAGGCAGAAGGGGTGGCCGGCCGGATCGAGTAGCACCCGGACGTTCTCCTGCGCCTGGAACCAGGATGCCGTTATCGAACCGCGCACCGGCACGGACGAGGGCGACGAGGTGGGGTGCGGTGATCGCGCGCCAGCGGGCCTGGGCGGACTCGGCGAGCCGGCCGGGCTGGGGCTGTACCCCGCCGGTGGCCGTGGCCGACACCGGATGCGGCACCAGCACACCGTTCCGGCTCGCGCTGGAGGAGCAAGACGTGTCCTATGCGCTGGCGCTGCAGGCCGCTCAGGAAGCCGGCGGCGGCTTGGCGGCTTACCGGTCGGAGCGAATCTCTTGCCGAAGGCGCGTGTTGAAAGTCCGGAGAACTTCCACCACATCCGCTTGCTCCGTCACGTTCGTGGTGCCCTCTGCCCGCCATACCAGACGGGCAAACTCATCGGCGGATTCGCGCGTCTCGGCATGACACAACAGATGTACGACTGACCTGCCAGTCTGTAGCTTGTCCTGCCAGGCCACGCGGTCTGCCCTCGTAAGGTGGCGCTGGTCACTGCCGTCGAGCTGGGACTCATAGAGATGCAGGCCGGCGGTGATAAAGTCGGCTGCGCTCTTCAGCTTCTGTTCCCGTAGCCAACGCTGGTCTTCATTGCGGCCGGTAGCCCACGCGCCAAGGAACACACCAGCCAACCCGATGAGCGCCCCCACAAGGCCCGCCAAGAGGTTTCCCACGCGCACCACCACTCTCAAGACGTCAACGGTCCCGATTTTCATACCGCATCCTGAACACCGCTTGCACACACATCGGAAGTGCTTTCTCGGCTGA
>NZ_JAYWVC010000342.1:0-5454 GCF_036281785.1 Streptomyces chiangmaiensis
GGGAGACGAGCCCGGTCGCGGTATTGAGCGGGCCGAGCTGGCTGTTCGTCACGTCCGTGGTGACCGCACCCGAGCAGGAGGTGTCGGCGAACGAGGACGGGGCGTGGGCGTTCTTCCACAGGTAGGGGTAGGCGCTGAAACTGCGGTGGCAGTCGCCGCTTGAACTGTCGTAGTTCCCTGCGCCGTTGCCGGAAGAGTAGGAGTCTCCCAGTGCAACGTACGCGGGTCCGGCTGCTTGCGCCGGGCCCGCAAGTACCAGGCCGAGCACCATCGCGAGGCTCAGCGTGGCAAGGGCTGACAGCGACTTGATGCGTCTCACGAAACCTCCCTGAGCGGGACAGCTGGTAACTGATTTGGTACAGCAGGCAACCCACTCAGGGGAAGTGTCCATGTCAAAGATTTCTTTGCGCGTAGACACCGCGCTTGCAACAACGCGGCGGCCCGGGGCTCGCGGAGCGACCGCCCATGTCGAGCTGCGCCAGGGGCTGACCGCGGCGGCCCGTGGCGCAAGTCGCCGCGCCGTCAGTGCTGTTCTCGGTTATTCTCGCCGCTCTGCGCCGCTTTCCCCCATTTCTTGGTTGCGCCGGCGAGTATGTACCGCTCGAAAATACGAGTCGGTGCTGGGAGCTGTGATGATGTCGTTCGGTCAGGCGGCGCGGTGATACTCGTTGATCAATCCTCCGAGTACGGTTGTCGCCGGATCCGGTGGTCCTGGAGGTCAGTGACGGTGGCCGGAACAGGTGGTTCGTTGCTGTCCGGGGGCAGTTGCTGCCGGAACTGGTGGGGCCGGTTCCCGTTGCAGCGCTGGACGTACTCGGTCAGCACCCTCACAGCATGGGCCTCGTTGTAGATCAGGACCCGATCCAGGACCTCGCGGCGCAGGGTGCCCACGGCTCTCTCGCAGATCGCGTTCGCTCTCGGTGCCCGCGGTGGGCTGAGCAGGATCTCCACGTCGTCGGCCTCGAAGACGGCATCGAAGGCGATGGTGTACTTGCTGTCCCGGTCCCGGAGGAGGAAGCACAGGGAATCCATGCGGCCATCCAGTGCCGCGGCGAGGTTCCTCGCCTGCTGGACCTTCCACTGGCCGGTGGGGTCGGCGGTGACGCCGGCGAGGTGGACACGACAGGTGCCGTGCTCGATGAAGACCAGGGCATACAGGCGCTTGAGGGTGACGGCGCAGTCCAGGCGCAGGAAGTCGGCGGCGAGGATGCCGTGGGCCTGGACGGTGAGGAACTGCCGCCAGGCGGGGCCGGAGCCTTGCGGGGCGGGGTCGATGCCGGCCGCGTGCAGAATCTCCCAGACCGTGGACGGGGCGATCGGATAGCCGAGGCGAACGAGTTCGCCCTGTATGCGCCTGTGGCCCCACGTACTGTTCTCCTTGGCCAGGCTCAGAATGAGTTGCTTGACGGTGCGCGCGATGGACGGCCTGCCGGGGCGGCGATGCTGGGGGAACGACGAGAAGACATCTATTTCGGCTGGCAGTTCGATACCAAGGCCGCGAAGAAACTGCCCGACTACGCTGTCAGGTACTACATCCAAACCCTTGCCGCCCACCGCGACGCCCTACGCGGCAGCTTCAACCTCTACCGCGCGTTCGACACCACCATCGCGCAGAGCAAACGACGCGCGACCCGGCGGCTGACCCTGCCCGCTGTGGCGATCGGCGGAGCGGCAGGCCTCGGTGAGGCGGTCGGGAAGACGATGAAACTCGCCGCGGACGACGTGCAGAGCCTGGTTATTCCCGGCAGCGGCCACTGGGTAACCGAGGAGGCTCCCGAGGAGACGCTGGCGGCACTGACCAGGTCTGGAGGTGGCACTTCGATATTGTCTTCCAGCACGCGCGGCGAGTGGCCAGGGCGACAATCCCGCGCACGTCATCGCGGACCGCACCGGCGTCCCCGGAGGCCCGACACAGTAGATGCTGCATGCCGGTGCGGGCTGACCTCCCCGGCCCACTCCGAGATCGTCCAGCAATTCTTGCGCGGCAGGTCGGACAGCAGCCCCAGCACCAACCGCTTTGCCCGCAGCCGGGGTTCGACCCGGGCGAACCGGCCCGCAATACGGCCCATGACCGCCCCGAACGTCTCCCGCCAACGGGGGCGGGATCTGTGCTGTGGCCCGCGGCCACCGTCTCTTCGTCAGTCCACACAACTCACGATGATCAACGGTGGCCGCGCACCCTGCGGTGTCTCCTGTCAGTCCCGGACGAGACAGAACGGGTGTCCTGCGGGATCTGCGAAGATGCGCCAACTCCGCTTCCCCTCGCCCTCATCGAGCAGCCTGGCGCCCAGCTTGAGGACATCTTCCTGGGCTCGGTCCAGGTCCTTGACACCCAGGTCGAGGTGGAACTGCTGGGGCCGAGCGAGATCCGGCCACCGCGGTGACTGATGGTTTTCCACCCGTTGGAAGGCCAGCACGAACCCACTGTCGGTGTGGAGCGTCGCCCAGCCGTCGCCGAGCGACCACCGAGGGTCCGGCTGGTTCACCATCCCGCCGAGAAGGAACTGATAGAACCGGGACAGCTCAACGACATCGGCACAGTCCAACACCACACACTGCAGCTTGGCGATCATGAAGAGCAGCGTAGAGCAGTACCGCGCACCGGCCTCAAACGAGCCTGATCACGATCTACAGCTGGAGTATGAGTCAGGATTCACCGTCACCGCCTCGTGGTACTTCCTCACTTATGAGCCGCTCATCCGCCATCACTGGCCGCTGGTTTGTCCGTCGGACTTGTTTTCAGCGGGGACCAACTGCATGCCAGGGAACCGCCGATCAGCCCTGGTAACAGCCCCAGGAAGAAGCCTCCCAGGTTGGCGACCGGAAACGAAATCAGCGACAGCACGTATGTCGTGATTCCCGCACTGATTCGCATGTGCGGCTGGTACCACATGATGGCGCCCATCACCACGAGCAGGACACCGATGAGCAGCGAGCCTGTGCCTGCAGTGGTCGGCACAACCAGAATCAGTCCGCCGAAACTGATATGGGCGTACGGGAAATACAAGATGGGTGGGCCTGCCAAAAGCGTAAGTGCCCCGGCCCAGAAGGGGCGTGTGCAGCGCCAGCGCCGGAACCTACGGCGGGCTGAGGCGAAGCCGAGGTCGTGCATGCATCGTGCATGCATTGCACCCATCGCCTGACCATTCGTCAATCTCATTACCGGCCTTGGGGAGTCGACACAGGCCTTCGCGTGGCTACGATGCATCAGAAACACTCGCTACCGTTTCTTGTGACCGTGTACTTCGCGTCTGGAAGCTCGGAATAATCGGCCGAGGAGGCCACGACGATAGTTCGGATGTCTCTCTGGACGAGAGTGGCGACCTGGTGTGCACTGCTGCCCGGATCAAAGTATGGTGAGTTTGAATCTCCAGGGTCGATCTTCCCCTTGGTCACTGCACCGGCCGCAATATTGGAGTCCACATCATATTGGATGCTCTTTCCGACGGTGATGAAAGCCGCGTCCGTCACGGCGTTGCTCGATCTGACCGGACTTGACCCTTGACCGGCAGTTAATTTTAAAGTGAACTTCCCGAATGGACCCAACGAAAACACCCACGACTGGCACACGCCGTAGCTTTCGACATTCCGGGCGGAGCCGACGATAACGGGAACGCGCTTACCGCTCCACGTCACATCCACCATTGCATATTGGGCCACCCCGTGCGAGATCGAAAGCCTGGCCGAACTCTTGTACGGACGATTCGACACCAGGAAGGATGCAGCCAGGACTCCATGAGCGATTCCGACAGCGAAAATTCCCGTGACTGTGAGGCCGGTCAACAGAAGGGGAGCGAACAGCCTCCAGCGGGTCTGCCCCAGAAGCTCCAACACCCTTCCATCCCTTCACGACACGCATGTTCCTTCACCCGGGAGGTGGGCACGGACTGACACAAGACGAAGGCGCGAACCTCCGACGCGCTGATCATACGCATCGTCAGGGACGTCACACGTAAGCTAATTGTCTGTTTAATCCAATCAGGCTATTCGGGTTTCAACGCCGTCACTGCCGCGAAGAACGCCGCCGCGTTGGCGAAACCCCACGGCTGGAAGAGGACGAAGCAGAGGTTGAGCCCGACTCCTTGGAAGACGTTCAGCGCCTATTGCTCGAACAAGGGCCGACGCAGCGCCCGTTGGATGGTGGCATTAGGGCGTGTATCGAAAGTGCCTGGTGAGGATGGCGGAGAGCCCATTTGTGATCCAGAATGATTGGATGGTCACGCTTGAGACTCCCCGTTTGATCCTGCGTCGCTGGCGCGAGGAAGACGTTGCGCCCATGGCTGCCGTCAATGCCGACCCCGAGGTCATGCGGTGGATCCGTGACGGTAGCGTCCGTGACGAACAGCAGACTCGCGGCGGGGTCCAGGCATGGGAGAGCGAGTGGGAGTCACAGGGCTTCGGCCTGTTCGCCGTGGAGATCCGGTCCACTGGCGAGCTGGCCGGGTTCACCGGCCTTTCCGTGCCCGACTTCTTGCCGGAGGTACTGCCGGCGGTTGAGGTCGGCTGGCGGCTGGGACGTTCCCACTGGGGGCAGGGCTTGGCCACCGAGGCCGCTGCGGCCGCTGTACGGTTCGGGTTCGAAGAGCGAGGGCTGGAGCGGATCGTCAGCATCGCTCAAGTGGGCAACGACGCCTCCGAACGGATCATGACCAAACTGGGGATGCATCCGGTCCGTGAGACCGTCAATCCAACCTGCGGTCGGCGAGTACGGGTGTTCGAGTTGTCGTCGGACCAGTACGTCACAACCACTCGTTGATGGCGGCAACGAGGACGGTAGCCTCGTAGCGGACCGCGAGTTTGATGCCCCCTATGGATATCAACCGGCTGGGGCCGGGGTCGTGTTCTTCCGAGGCGAGGTAATCGTCTGATAGATCTCTCGCGCGACGTAGCGTTTCAGGCAGCGGATCGCTTCGCGGCGCGTCTTGCCCTCGCTGATTCGCCGTTCCAGATAGTTGCGGGTGCCGGTGTCCCGGCGCAGGCGGGCCAGGACGATGGTGTAAAGCGCGGAGTTGGCCTGGCGGTCGCCGCCGCGGTTGAGCCTACGACGTTGGGTCTTGCCGGACGATTCCTCCATCGGGCTGAGGCCGCAGAGGGCGGCGAAGGATGCCTCGCTGCCCATGCGCTCCGGGTTGTCTCCGGCCGCTATCAGCAACGCAGCAGCGGTGTCCGGGCCAACACTGTAGCGGTCCAACAGTTTCGGGGTGCAGGCAGTAATCCCGGCGATGATCCGAGCGGTGAGGTCGTTGACCTCCACGGTGAGGTGCTGGATCCGTCTGGCCAGCAGCCGCAGTGTGTGGCGAGCTGCCGTTGCCGGGGCAATCCCGTCTGCGGGTTCCAGCTCGGAACACCGCCGGATGAGCTTGGGATTGCTCAGTCCGGCCAACGACTCCCGCAGGGCTGGGTCTGCTGACACCAAGACGGCCTTGAGCTGGTTGATCGCCTGGGAGCGCGATT
>NZ_JAYWVC010000343.1:0-5320 GCF_036281785.1 Streptomyces chiangmaiensis
TATCGTCGGCATATCGAAAACCACATACGCGCCGACAACACCATGCCGCCTTGACTGAAGGCATGTCCTACAGCGAACCAGCACGAACAGCGGGCGTGAGCCTGACCGTCGAACCGATCAGCGCCGCCGAGCACTTGGCGTTCGTGCGGACACAGCGGTCGGTCAGCTTCCTGCAGACCCCGGCATGGGCCCGCGTCAAGACCGAGTGGCGCAGCGAGTCCCTCGGCTGGTTCGACGGTCGGCGCCTGGTCGGCGCCGGGCTCGTCCTGCACCGCCCGGTGCCGCGGCTCGACCGCTTCACGCTGGCCTATCTGCCCGAGGGCCCGGTCATCGACTGGACCGGCGAGATCGACGCGTGGCTCGATCCGCTGGCGGCATATCTCAAGGCACACGGCGCGTTCGCGATCCGGCTCGGCCCGCCGGTGTACACGAACACCTGGAGCGCCGCCCAGGTCAAGGAGGGCATCGCCGATCCGGGCATCAAGCGGCTCACCGAGATGCCCAGCCAGTGGGACGACTCGGTCGGCGCCCGCGTGACCGATCAACTCAGGAACGCCAGCTGGCTGCCGCAGAACCCGGAGGACGGCTTCGGGGTCGGGCATCCGCAGTTCAAATACGAGGTTCCGCTGGCCGGCAGGACCGAGGAAGACCTGCTCAGGGGCATGAACCAGCAGTGGCGCCGCAACATCAAGAAGGCGGCCAAGGAGGGCGTCGAGGTCACGGTCGGCGAGGACCTGAAGGCGTTCCACGACCTCTACGTCCACACCGCCGAGCGCGACCACTTCACGCCTCGGCCGCTGCGCTACTTCGAGACCATGTTCGCGGCGCTGCGTGCCGAGGACCCCGAGCGGATCAAGCTCTACCTGGCCCGCCATCAGGGCGAATTGGTCGCCGCCACCATCCTGGTCCGCGTCGGCGCCCACGCGGTGTACGCCTACGGTGCCTCCTCCACCGAGAAGCGCGAGGTGCGCGGCTCCAACGCCTGCCAGTGGGCGATGATCCGCGACTCCCTTGCGGCCAGCTGCGACGTCTATGACCTGCGCGGTATCACCCCCACCCTCGACGCCGACGACTCGCACGTCGGACTGATCCAGTTTAAGGTCGGCACCGGCGGTCAGGCGGTGCGGTACGTCGGCGAGTGGGACCTGCCGCTGCGGCCGATGGTCTACCGGGCTTTCGACCTCTACATGAGGCGGCGCGGGCGCTGAGTCGCAAGGTGGACTTCGGCCTGGCCGGCTACGCGAGCGCGGCGGCGACCTCGTCGAGGCGCGCCCCGCGGGAGGCCTTGACGAGCACCACATCGCCGGCGGCGAGGTGGCCGCGCAGCCAGTCGACGGCCGCGTCGTTGTCGGCCAGCGCCACCGCCCGCTCTCCCGCGCCGTCGGCGATCGGCCGGGTGGCCTCGCCGACCGCGGCCACCACGTCGGCCCGGGAGGCGGCGTACGCCCCGACAGCACGGTGCTCGGCCTCACTGTCGTCGCCGAGCTCGAGCATCTCGCCGAGGACGGCGATGCGGCGCCCGCCCTCGATCGCCGCCAGCGCGTCCAGGGCGGCGCGGGTCGAGTCGGGGTTGGCGTTGTAGGAGTCGTTGAGCAGCGTCGCGCCGCCGACGAGGTCGCGCAGCTCCATGCGCCACTTCGACAGCGAAGAGGTGGCCAGCGCCGCCGTGGCCACGTCGAGGGGTACGCCGGACGCCAGCCCCGCGGCCGCGGCAGCCGACGCGTTGAGCGCCTGGTGGGCGCCCACGAGCGGCAGCGCGACGGGAACCGAAGCGTCGACGGCCCGCAGCGTGAAGGACGGCCGGCCGAGCCGGTCCAGCGCCAGGCCGAGCGCCCGCACGTCGGCGTGCTCTGCCCGGCCGAAGGTCAGCACCGGACCGTCGGTGAGCGAGCGCATCGCGACCACCCGGGCATCGTCGCCGTTGAGGACGGCGGTGCCGCCGGGCGCCAGCCCCTGCACCAGCTCGCCCTTGGCCTTGGTGATGGCCGCGCGCGACCCGAACTCGCCGAGGTGGGCCTGGCCGACGTTGAGGACGACGGCGATGTCGGGCGCGACCAAGCCGGTGAGCTCGGCAATGTCGCCAATGTGGCGGGCTCCCATCTCAAGGACGAGGAACCGGGTGGCCGCGTCGGCGCGCAGCATGGTGAGCGGCACGCCGAGCTCGTTGTTGAGCGAGCCGATCGTGGCGATCGTCGGCGCGGTGCTCGAAAGCACGGCCGCCAGCAGGTCTTTGGTGCTGGTCTTGCCTTGGGAGCCGGTCAGCCCGACGACGGTCAGCCCGTCGCGCAGCCGGGCCACGACGTGGGCGGCGAGCGCCTGCAGGCCGGCCTGGGGGTCCTCGACGACGACGGTGGGCAGCGGCGTGGGCCGGGAGCCGAGTACGGCCACCGCGCCGGCACGGCCGGCCTGGCCGGCGTAGTCATGGCCGTCGACGTGCTCGCCGGTGAAGGCGACGAAGAGGCCGCCCGGCTCGGCCTGCCGGCCGTCGAGAACGGCCGGCGCGGTCACTGTCACGGAGCTGTCGCCCTCGACCTTGCCGCCGACGACCTCGGTGATCTCGCCGAGGCTGAGGGGGATCATGCTGTTTCCCTGAAGGTCATGCCCCCAGTCAAGGTGCCGCGGTGTATCGCCGGCATATCGAAAACCACATACGTTCCGGCAACACCACGCCGCCTTGACTGTAGGCATGACCTACAGCGAACCGCCCCGAATCGCCATCTATGGGTGCGGCCCAGATGAGGCCGTCTTGTTCCGAGAGCTGGCGCCTCGCTTCGGCGTGACGCCGACCATCACAGACGCACCGGTATCCGAAGCCAATATTGAGCTGGCATCCGGAAGCCGATGCATCAGTGTCGGCCATAAGACTCCCATCACAAACGCCACTCTTCTTGCGCTTGGTCAAGCCGGCGTGACGTATATCTCTACGCGAAGCATCGGGTACAACCATATCGATGTGGAATACGCCGACAGCGTCGGCATTTCGGTTGAAAACGTCGCCTATTCGCCGGACAGCGTGGCCGACTACACGCTGATGATGATGTTGATGGCGGTGCGAGATGCAAAATCCATCATCCGTCGTGCAGATATGCACGATTACAGACTGAGTGAAGCGCGTGGGAAAGAGCTGCGCGATCTGACCGTCGGGGTGATTGGAACCGGCCGCATCGGCGCTGCGGTCATTGACAGGCTGCGGGGTTTCGGCTGTCGAATACTCGCTCATGACAATCGCCCCAAGGTCGCTGTCGACTACGTTCCGCTCGATGAGCTGCTGCAGCAGAGCGACATTGTTACGCTCCACGCACCGCTTCACGCGGATACGCGCCATCTGCTGAATCGGCAGCGTATGGAGCAGATGAAGCACGGTGCGTTCATCGTCAATACGGGACGCGGTGCGCTTATCGATACTGAGGCCCTTGTTTCTGCATTGGGAAGCGGCAGATTGGGCGGTGCGGCGCTGGATGTTCTCGAAGGCGAGGAAGGCATCTTCTACGCCGACTGCCGAAATAAGCCCATTGAAAGCAAGGTGCTGTTGCGGCTGCAAGAGCTGCCGAATGTGCTCATCAGTCCGCACACTGCCTACTACACGGGCCATGCCCTGAGTGACACGGTCGAAAACTCCATCACCAACTGCCTGAAATTCGAAAGCGGGAACCAGCATGGATAGGCTGAAGGTCGGGATCATATTCGGGGGCCGTTCCGAAGAGCACCCCATATCCGTCAAATCTGCGCAAGAGGTCGCCAGGAACCTCGATGTCGAGAAGTACGAACCATTCTATATCGGCATTACGAGGGACGGTGCCTGGAAGCTCTGTGACGGCCCCGACGCGGATTGGGAGAACGGAAATTGCCGTCCGGCTGTGCTGTCGCCCGACAGCAGCGTGCGCGGACTGCTTGTCCAGGAGCAGGGGCGGTACGAAACGATCCCTCTGGACGTCGTGCTGCCCGTGCTGCACGGCAAGCTCGGCGAGGATGGTGCGATGCAGGGGTTGCTGGAGCTCTCCGGCATCCCCTATGTGGGCTGCGATGTGCAGAGTTCCGCTCTGTGCATGGACAAATCCCTTGCCTACATCGTCGCCAGAAGCGCGGGAATCGCTACGCCGAATTTCTGGACCGTCGCGGCGGACGAGAACATTGATCCCGACCGGCTCACCTATCCGGTCTTCGTGAAGCCGGCCCGTTCGGGGTCATCTTTCGGCGTCACCAAGGTATCCCGAGAAGAGGAACTGCTGAGCGCGGTGGAAACCGCAAGGCAGTATGACTCGAAGGTGCTGATCGAAGAGGCTGTCGTCGGCAGCGAGATCGGATGCGCCATCCTGGGGAACGAACTGGATTTGATGGCGGGCGAGGTGGATCGAATCGATCTCTCTCACGGCTTCTTCCGAATCCATCAGGAGGATGAGCCTGAAACCGGTTCTGACAACTCAACGGCAATCGTTCCCGCTGACATTCCAGCGGAGTCGCGCTTGCTCGTTCAGGAGACGGCCATGGCCGTATACCGCGCCTTGGGATGCAGGGGACTGGCGCGGGTGGACCTGTTCCTCAAGGAGGATGGAGCAGTAGTCCTCAACGAGGTCAATACGTTTCCCGGTATGACGTCGTACAGCCGTTATCCGAGGATGATGGCCGCCGCAGGGGTGCCGCTCGGCGAAGTGATCGACCTGACGGTGTCGCTGGCATTGACAGGGAAAAGCCGATGAAGGAGGACTTCGTCTTTGTGGACGAGCTGGCATCCGGAATACGCTGGGATGCCAAGTACGCCACGTGGGACAACTTCACCGGCAAGCCCGTGGACGGGTATCTGGCCAATCGAATCGTCGGCACGAGGGCTTTGTGTACAGCCCTGGAGCGAGCGCGAGAGAAGGCCGAATCCCTCGGTTTCGGCTTGCTGCTCTGGGACGGTTATCGCCCGCAGCGCGCTGTCGACTGCTTTCTGCGCTGGTCGGAACAGCCGGAGGATGGCCGGACGAAGTTACGGCACTATCCGAATATCGGCAGAGCCGAGATGTTCGAAATGGGATATGTGGCCGCCAAGTCGGGCCACAGTCGGGGCAGCACGGTTGACCTGACGCTCTATGGCTTGGCCACCGGTGAGCTCGCTCCCATGGGCGGTGACCATGACTTGATGGATTCCATCTCGCATCATGGAGCAAAAGGGATCACGCAAGCCGAAGCGAGGAACCGTCAGTACCTTCGGTCCATCATGGAGACGTGCGGTTTCAGCGCATACGATTGCGAGTGGTGGCATTACACTCTCAAAGACGAACCTTATCCGGACACCTATTTCGATTTTCCCATCACATAGCGGGTCTTCGAATTTAGT
>NZ_JAYWVC010000344.1:0-5298 GCF_036281785.1 Streptomyces chiangmaiensis
GGGCCACAGGTCCCCTTTGGATGGTGATTTCGGCTTGACCTCGGCAATCACTGCCACGGTGTCGCGCCGCAGCGCCGTGGCCAGCGATCCCGGCTTGGCCGGGGTCGGGCGCGTCTCGGGCACCCCATCCACCACCGCCGTACTGTCGCGCCACGCCGACCGCTTGTGCGCGAGGATGTCATCTAGATACATCAGTGAATCTCTTTCCACGTATGGCTGTTTGTCAGCACCGAGAGCAGCCGAGCCGGCATGCCCTGGGCGAGGGCGTCGCGCACCCGCTTGAGTTGGTGTACGAGCTCGCCCATGGGATCCGCCGGACACGCAGCCACCGCTACCAGGGCCGCCGCGTTGAGTGCGCAGGTGTCGAGGAGACCGGGGGATGCCTGGCCCCCAAGCACGGCACGCGCGATGGACGCGTTGGTGTCCGGACCGCCGCCGAGAAGCTCCTCCGGCCGCGCCTCATACGCCCCGATCTCTCTCGGGTCGAGCTCGAACTTGCGGACCATGCCGTCCTCGACGGCCAGGATCCGGGTCCGCCCAGACGTGCTCATCTCGTCCATCCCGTTCTCCGCGCGTACCAGCCAGGCGGGGGAGAGCTCCAACCGGGCCGCCGCCTCTGCCATCACCGCCTGGTCGCGCTCGCCGGCCACGCCGATGATCCGCGCGCCGGTCGCGACGGGGTCGGTCATCGGGCCGGTGAGGTTGAACAGCGTCGGGAATCCCAGCCGCCTGCGCAGCGGCGCCAGGTTGCCGACGACGGGGTGCACCGCCGGGGTCAGCACGAACGCGAAACCGTTGTCCCGCAACGATTGCGCGATGCCTTCGGGTCCGGGGTCGATCTCGACCCCCAGTTTCTCCAGCAGGTCGGCGCTGCCGCATCGGCTCGTCGCCGCGCGGTTGCCGGCCTTGGCCACCACAGCTGCAAGGAGGGCCGCCAGCGTCGAAATGTTTACCGAACCCGACCCGTCCCCACCAGTGCCGACGAGGTCGGATGCCCTGCCGTCGAACGGGACACGCGTGGCCGCGGCCAGTACCACGTGTGCCAGCGCCTCCACGTCGGCGGGCTCGGCGCCCGCTACAGCTTTGGCCGTGAGGTAGCCCGCGACTTCGGTCTCCGGCGTTGCCGGGTCCAGCAGCAGCGCAGCAGCGGCAGCTGGGTTGCCAGCTCGGCCCGCGACGATGTCCCTGGTCAGTGCGGCCAGGCCGGTCACAGGTGTACGACCCCGTCCCCCGCGGTCACTACGTTCCAGCAGTCGAGCAGCATGGGCGCGGCGTACCACAGTGGCCTGCGCATGATCTGCTCGTGCGGAGTGGTCAGCACCAGGCAGTCGAAGGTGGACACAGACTCGCGGTCCCAGTCCACCCTCGGCACGACCTCGTCGTCCACCACCAGGTTGGACACCATCGGGTCCGTGTAGGACACCTTTGCGTGGCCCGCGCGCAGTGCCCGGATCAGGTCAATCGCGGGCGCATTGCGGGTGTCGCCCACACCGGGCTTGTACGCCGCGCCGACCACCAGCACCCGGCTACCCGCGAGGTCGGATCCCTCATCGCGCAACAGGTCAGCCAGCCGCTCGGTAACCGTTTCCGGACGGCTGCGGATCCGCTGGTACGCCTGTGTGATCATCGGCAGGCTCACTCCGGTGCCCTCGGCAACGTAGCGCAGGAACATCGGGTCGACCGCTATACATTCACCGCCGACGCCAGGGCCGGGGCGGTGCGCCAGGAAGCCGTACGGTTTCGTCGCCGCGGCGTCGATCACATCATTGACCGATATACCAAGTTCGCGGCACAGGTCGGCCAACTCGTAGGTGAGGGCGATGTTGACCATGCGGAATGTGTTCTCGTAAACCTTGGCGGTCTCGGCGACCTCCAGACTGGACACGGGAACTATCTGCTCGGTGACGAGCCCGAACAGCTCCGCACCCGCCGCAGCACAGGCAGGGGTCAGGCCGCCGATCAGCTTCGGGGTGTTGGCCAACGTCCAGCCCGCCTTGTTGGCCGGGTCGATCCGCTCCGGCGCGTGCGCCAGGTGGAAGTCCACACCGGCGCGCAGACCGGACAGTTCATGCAGACGCTGGGCCAAACCGGCGGTCGTTCCCGGTGGCACGGTGGACTGCAGCACCACCACAGACCCCCGCCGCAGCCGTGGACCGACCGCGTCAGTCGCGGCGAACACAGCGGCCAGGTCCGGCTCACCGGTCTCGGTCAGCGGGGTGGGGACACAGATCACGATGGCATCGACGGAGGCCAGCGTCTGAGGATCAGTTGTGGGGATTAGCTTCTGTGCTTCGGCGCCCAGTTCGGCATCGGACACATCAGGTAGGTAGGACCGGCGTTCAGCAAGGGCGGCGATCTTCTCGGCGTCGTTGTCGAGGCAGACCGCTGTCAGGCCCGCAGTGGCGAAGCCAAGCGCTAGTGGCAGTCCGGTGTAGCCGACACCGACGATGGCGATCCGTCCCCCCGGGCAGGGGAATGCGACCAGACATTTTGCTTTTCACGGAACCCCCAGGTTGCGAGTGGCTACCCGCCACGGGCTTCCGCGGCGGACTCTCTGCTCGCGTCACCGGCAATGCGGCGGCGACCCCAGAAGAATTGCCGACCCGAGGGAAGGGCCACCAGACCAGTTCCGCACCCCCTGACCGGACCAGCTACTAGTCGATGGCCTTACCCAGGGCCGAAACCAGCCGGGTGATCGAGGTAGGAGCGAGGGCCGCGTAGCCGATGATCAACCCCCCGGGCACTTCGGGCGGGCATCCCAGGCGACATTCGGAGAGGCCCTGTACGTCGAATCCGTTCAGGCGCAACGAGGACAACACTGTTCGTTCGTCAACCCGGGGCGGGAGCTCGGCCAACAGGTGCAGTCCGCTGGCGTCACCTCGCACCACGACGTCCAGCCTGGCGGCGGCAAGCTCAGCGACCAGATGTGATCGTCGCAGGCGGTACCTGTGACGCATCTGGCGCACGTGTTTGTCGTACCCGCCCGTCAGCAGTAGGTGCGCGAACGCCAATTGGTCCATCGCCTGACCGGCCAGATTGGTGATCACCCTGCGATCCACGAGCCGTTCGTGCCAAGCAAGGGGGCCTGCCAGCCAGCCCAGCCGCAGCGCGGGTGCGAGCGTCTTGCTGACCGAGCCCAGCAGCACGGTTACATCCGGGGCCAGGCCCTGCAGACAGCCGACTGGGTTGCGGTCGTAGCGGAACGCGCCGTCGTAGTCGTCTTCGATGAGCATCACGTCGTGCGTGCGGGCCAGTTCGATCAGCGCACGTCTGCGCGTGGCCGACAGCAGCACGCCGGTCGGGTACTGATGGGCCGGCGTGAGCAGGATCGCCCCGAGCTGCGCCGGCTCGGGAATGGCGTCCGCCACGATGCCCTCGGCGTCGACCGGCACACCGACCACGGTGAGCCCCCGCCGGGCCATCAGGTCGCGCGCACCAGGGCTGGCCGGGTCCTCCACCGCGATGCGCCGCCGCTCGGTCGCGGCTACTACGTCGGCCAGCAGAGCCAACCCCTCGGCGACGCCGTTGACCACCAACATCAGCTCCGGGTCGACAACCGCGCCCCTGGTCCGGCGCAGGTGCCCGGCCAGCTCGACGCGCAGCCTTTCGTGTCCCCGTGGGTCCCCGTAGCCGAAGTCGGCGTTGCTCATGGTGCTCAGCGCGTGCCGGTACGCGGCCAGCCACCTGGTACGGGGGAAGCCGCCCAGGTCGGGCAAGCCAGGTCGGGCAACGGGGGGTGGCGCCGACGGTTTGGGTGTCGGGTCGGCCCCGGTGACTGAGTCGGCGACCCATGTGCCCGATCCCTGCCGTGCGAGGAGGAACCCCTCGGCGAGCAACTGCTCGTACGCAGTCACGACTACTCCCCTGGAGACGCCGAACGCGTCGGCTACGGACCGGCTCGGCGGCATCAGCGTGCCCGCCGGCATGCCCCCGGTGCGGATCAGCTCACGGAGCATGCCTGCCAGTCGCAGACCCAGCCCACCTGCCCCGTCACGCTCCAGCCCGCCCAACGCGAAACGCAGTTCCGTGGCTGAGTAGTGGCGGATTGGTACACGAGAACGCGCTCTGGATTGGTCCTTGTTGTGAGCCATTGCGGCACCCTAGCGTCGCCGCATGTTGAGAGGCAGCGTGTTCGCGGCGTCCGCGATGATCATGGTCGGCAGCTCGGTCGCGGTCATGGGGGTGCTGCGCCACTTCCCCGTCTACGCCGGCCAGGCGCTACGGTTCGCACTGGCCGCAGTCCTGCTGCTGGTCGTGCTGAGAGGGCAGGAACGTCGCACTGGGAAACGTCCCCCGAGGGTGACCGGCCCGCAGTGGATGCGGATCGTCGTGCTGGCCGCGATCGGCATGGTCGGCTTCAACGTCGCGATCGCGGCGGCCGAGCGGCACACCGACCCGGCCCTGGTGGGCGTGATCGTCGGCTGTGCTCCTGTAGTCATCGCCCTGATCACCCCGCTGTTGTCCAGGACACCGCCGAGCGGACGAATCCTGCTCGCAGGCCTGGTCGTCACCGCGGGGGCCGGGCTGGCGCAGGGGTTCGGCTCCTCGACCAGTGTCCTCGGCGTGATCCTCTCCGTGGGGGCACTTTTCGGCGAGGTCGCCTTTGCCCTGGTCGCGGCCCCACTGTTGGGCACCCTGGGCGCGTTGCGCGTCTCCACCTACGCGTGCCTGACCGCTGTTCCCCTCTGCCTGATCGGCGTGGTTGTGACTGGCCAGTACGCGGTTCCTGACGCGGGCCAACTGCTCGCGCTGCTGTGGCTCGGCGTGGTGGTCACCGCGTGCGCCTATGTGCTGTGGTTCACCTCCGTAGGCAGCATCGGCCCCGAGCGGGCAGGCCTTTTCACGAGCCTCGTCCCCATCAGCGCGGTCGGTGTCACCGCCCTCATCGGCACCGGCGAGCCCACCTGGGGTCACGCGACCGGTGCGATCGTCGTCCTTCTCGGCCTGCTGGTCGGCCTGACCACCAGCAAGGAACCGGACTTTATTGTCGCGGGTCCCCGCAAGTGACCTCCCTTGTTGCGTAACCTCGCTCGTCTCGCAGACAGGCATGGAACCGAAGTTCCCTTGATGCCGCTGCTGGCCTGGGCGGCGGGAAAATCGGTTGGAGAGCGCGGGAAACGATCTCTACGCACAGATGCATGCGCCCTGACCAGCGCATTTCGTCGGTGCCCCGAGACTCGTCCGGGGAGTGGTGGGAGGACTGCTACGGCGAACTCCGCCTCGTCGGTGAGGGCCCCAGCCTGCAGCAGGATCCCTGGGAGCCCGGTCGGCTCAAAGAACTCGTCGACGCCTGGTACT
>NZ_JAYWVC010000345.1:0-5205 GCF_036281785.1 Streptomyces chiangmaiensis
TGATTATTAATGAAGTTGGTAAGCTTTTGAGTAGTACCCCGTAGGGACGTGAGGGCGCGTATGGCGGCCACCGCCCGCCGACGCACGATGGGGTGGAGCATGCTGCCGCGGGCTGGGCGGCCGGTGGCAGCCGACCGCGCTAACTGTGCGCTGGTGCTGGCGAATTGGTGTGCGAGACTGAAGTGATCGACAGTACTGTGTGAGCTACTCGCGCGACGGAGCATGTCATGGCGACGGGCACCCCCAACCCTCGGAAGATCGACATCAGTGTGGCGCATCCTGCACGGGTGTACGACTGGCTGCTGGGCGGTAAGGACAACTACCCCGTCGATGAGGCGGTGGGGAAGACGCTGCCGCCCCAAGCGCATGATGCCGCCCGGCAGAATCGCGAGTTCATGCGCAGGGCGGCCGCCTGGCTGGCCACGCAGGGCATCGACCAGTTCCTCGACATCGGTACCGGCATTCCCACCGAGCCGAACCTGCACCAGATCGTTCAGGAGATCGTGCCGTCGGCGAAGATCGTCTATACCGACAACGACCCGATCGTGCTGCGGCATGCGGAGGCGTTGCTGGTCAGCCGTGCGGAGGGCGTCACCGACTACATCGAGGCCGATGTGCGCCGGCCCGGAGGGATCCTCGGGCACGCCCGGGGTGTCCTCGACTTCGAGCGGCCCATCGCGCTGTCCCTGATCGCGCTCATGCACTTCATCCCCGACGACCAGAACGCCCACGACATCGTGAGCGAGTTGCTCGCTGCCCTGCCGTCGGGCAGTTACCTCGTGCTGTCGCACGCCGCGTCCGACCTCTACCCGGAACTGGCGGAACAGGTCACCGCCGAGTACGCGAGGGGCGGGATTCGTCTCGGCTTCCGCACCCGCACCGAGGTGGCCCGCTTCTTCGACGGCCTGGACCTGGTCGACCCGGGTCTGGTGACGGCCACGGAGTGGTTCAGGACGCCGTCGGCGCCGTCATCCGAGGGTAGCGGCATCTATGCCGGAGTCGCCCGCGTCCGGTGACGCCACGTCCGGCTCGTGGGCGCCACGTCGGTCGGACGGGAACGTGTGATCGTCAGCCTGGCCGCGTGCAAATGGCGGATCATGGGCGCACGAACACACCCCAGCCCTGGACTGGATCAGGGCAGGGGTGTGCGGGCAGCGCCTACTGCCGCCAGACGCAATGGAGAGAGAGGGTGGAACTCCCTCGCGTAGCCGCGGAAGCACGGGGTGAGTGACGCCATGCGGCGCGCCTGTCCGTCGTACTCGTCGCCGGGGCCGGGACCGGTGAGCCACCCGCGTGATGGTCAGGTTCGGCAGCCGTGCCCTCAACCGGCCTCGGGAGCACACGCACACCACGGCCGGACCCTCCGCGGAGGACATCCTCCGTGAGTGGCTGGCCCGCGGGGAGATCGATGAGGACGACTACCGGCGTCGTTTGAACGCACTGCACGCCGGGCCCCTGGCCAAACCTTGAAGCTCAGCAGTCGCAGTGGTTGCACCGAGCGGAAGCGGATGGGCTCACACCTCTTCAACTTCGCACGCCCTGGTCAGTCCGTTCGACCATATTTTGGCCAACGTGCGGCGATATCGTCGACCGATACCGCCCGATAAGCCACACTGAGCCGGAGGGGGGACGGGTGTGGCGGCGCTGCGCCGACGCGCCATCCCGAAGTTTGCGCTGCCTTGGGGAAGGCGGTGTGGGGATCAGTGGGGGGATGCATGACGCAGTCGCTTCCGGGGCAACGCCCTGCCCATGAGCGGGCGTTCGCCGGGCGCGCGGGACTTCCGGTCGTCGTGGTCGGCGCCGGCCCGTATGGACTGTCGGCAGCAGCACATCTGCGTGGAGCAGGGGTGCCGGTTCGCATCTTCGGCGAGGTGATGGGCAGTTGGCGGCACGCCATGGCCACCGGGATGTTCTTGAAGTCGACCCCGGCCGCCAGCGATCTTTCGGCGCCGGAGCCGGGCGGGCGCTTGGCGGACTTCCGCCGCGTGCACGGTGAGGCGGAGCTGACCGAGCTGACGCCGATCCCGTGCGAGGTGTTCGTCCGTTACGGGATGTGGTTTCGGAAGCGCTACGTCGGCGAGGTGGAGTCGGCGCGGGCCGTGGCCGTCGACCAGGCACCTCCGCCAGGCCCCGGTTTCCTCGTACGGCTGGACGACGGGCAGGAGTTCCCGGCCGCTGCCGTTGTGGTGGCAACTGGCCTGAACGGCCTCGCCCACATTCCGCAGGAGCTGCGGCGACTCGCCCCCGAAGGCCCGGGTGTCGGGGCCCTTATCTCGCACACCAGTCACCACACGGACCTGTCGCCGTATGCCGGTCAGCGCGTTGCCGTTGTTGGTGGCGGCCAGTCCGCGCTGGAAAGCGCCGCGCTGCTGCACGAGTCCGGCGCCGACGTGCAGGTCCTGGTCCGGGAACCGCGGGTGCTGTGGGGGATGAAGCCGGACCTGGTCCGTCCCTGGACGCAGCGCGTGGCCAAGCCCGCCTCACCCCTGGGCACGGGCTGGGTCCTGGCCGCGGTCTGCAAAGCCCCGGGAGGAGTGCGGTGGCTTCCGGCGGCCGCTCGCATGCTGCTGTTCCGCCGCGCTTTGGGACCATCCGGGGGATGGTGGCTGCGGGACCGGGTCTCGGGCATCGTTCCGGTGCGCACGTCAAGCCGCGTCACTCGCGCCGAGGCGATCGCGTCCTGCGTGCGCCTGGAGATCGACGAACCCGGCGGGTCCGAGACGCTCGCGGTCGATCACGTGATCGCGGCCACCGGGTACCGGCTCGACCTGGACGCCCTGCCGTTTCTGTCATCCACGGTGCGCGGCGCCGTTGCCTGTGTGCCGGGTTCGAAGGCGCCCCACCTGTCCGCGTCGTTCGAGTCGTCGGTCCCGGGGCTGTACTTCACCGGTTCACTAACCGCCCCGATGTTCGGCCCGATGATGCGGTTCGTGGCAGGAACCGAGTTCGCCGCGACACGCATCGCCCAGCACGCGTCACAGGCCCCCGCAATCCGCTGAAGCAGCCTGGACGCACGCGTCTCCCCCGGCCACCATTGCAAGATCGACGGGCAGTGGGCCCGGGGCGGCCTGCGCGTCCATACCCATATCGTGCTCCGATATCGGGTCCCGTAGGATGGCGTGGGCAGTTCCGATCATCCTCAGGGAGCACGTGATGAGCAGACCATCGAGGGCGGCCGCAGTCCCAGGTGAGCTGGAGCGGCGGCTGGGCGTGCCGGATGCCGTGGTGATCGGGCTGGGGTCGATGATCGGCGCGGGGATCTTCGCCGCGCTCGCTCCCGCCGCGCATGCGGCCGGCTCCGGGCTTCTGCTCGGTCTCGCGGTGGCGGCCGTGGTGGCGTACTGCAATGCGACGTCCTCGGCACGGCTCGCGGCCCGTTACCCGGCCTCCGGCGGTACCTATGTCTACGGCCGTGAGCGACTCGGCGAGTTCTGGGGCTACCTCGCGGGCTGGGGCTTCGTGGTGGGCAAGACCGCCTCCTGCGCGGCGATGGCGCTGACGGTCGGGGCGTACGTCTGGCCGGGGCAGGCACACGCGGTGGCGGTCGCGGCCGTCGTGGCGCTGACCGCCGTGAACTACGCCGGAGTGCAGAAGGCGGCATGGCTGACCCGCGTGATCGTCGCCGTGGTGCTGGCCGTGCTCGCCGCTGTGGTCGTCGCCGCCCTCACCTCCTCCGCAGCGGATGCGACCCGGCTGGACGTCGGTGCGGATGCCTCCTTCAGTGGGGTGCTGCAGGCCGGTGGCCTGCTGTTCTTCGCGTTCGCCGGATACGCGCGCATCGCCACCCTGGGCGAGGAAGTACGCGACCCCGCCCGGACCATCCCGCGGGCCATTCCGCTGGCCCTTGGTATCACCCTGGTCGTGTACGCGGTGGTGGCTGTCTCCGCGTTGATGGTGCTGGGCCCGCAGCGGCTGGCCGACGCCACCGCACCGCTGTCCGACGCAGTTCGCGCCGCAGGGGTGGACTGGCTGGCGCCCGTCGTGCGGGTCGGAGCGGCGGTGGCCGCGCTCGGCTCCCTTCTCGCTCTGATCCTCGGGGTCTCCCGTACCACGCTGGCCATGTCCCGCGACCGGCACCTGCCGCACGTTCTGTCCGCCGTTCACCCCCGCTTCAAGGTGCCCCATCGCGCGGAGCTCCTGGTCGGCGTGGTGGTCGCAGTTCTGGCGGCGACGGTGGATGTGCGCGGCGCGATCGGTTTCTCGTCGTTCGGGGTGCTGGTCTACTACGCCGTCGCGAATGCCTCGGCCTGGACGCTGACACCGCAGGAGAACCGGCCCCCACGCGTCGTCCCTGTCGTCGGGCTGGTCGGCTGCCTGCTGCTGGCCTTCACCCTGCCGGTGACGTCCGTGGCGTGGGGAGTGGCAGTACTGGTGCTGGGGGCTGCCGCGTACGGACTGCGGCATGCGGTGACCCCGCGCCGCACCTCGTAGCGGAGTTCACCCCAAGCAGGAACTACGCACCACGTGCGCGCCGGCCCCGCCGTACGACAAACGGCGTGTCGAGTATCCGCGCGCGGTACCCGGGCGCCAAGGCCGCAAAGCCTTTGTCAATCCGCTTTCTGTGGCACCTCGTTGCCCAGGACCTCGCGGGCCAGTTCGGCCAGTGCCTTGCGGTCCTCGGCCAGCGCCTTGCGGCCTGCCTCCGTGGCCGTATAGACGCGCCGGGCACGGCCGTCGACGACTCGCTGTTCGGAGACCAGCAGCCCCTCGGCCTCCAGCCGGTGCAGCGTCGGATACAGCGTGCCGGGACTGATCTGGTAGCCGTGGTGGGCCAGTTCCTCCGTCATCCACGCGCCGTGGATCTCCCCTTCGGCTGCGTGGTGCAGGATGTGCAACCGCACTGCGCCGCGCTGGAATTCACGCATCATCCACCTCCACGCCGCGCCAACCGGCAGTGACGAAACCGATATCGGTCTTCGAGTTTACGCGCATGGGGAAGCACAGAGGTGGTCGGGCGAGTGATTCTGTCGGCCAGTTGTTCGGCCAGGCCAGTGGCACTCAGTCGGTGGCATGCTCGGCGGCTACCAGACCCTGGACCTCGACTCCACAGCCGACCAGCCAGGGCTGTCCCTGTTCCACTGCCACCAGCAACTCCACATGGGCTACGGGCTCATGGTCCTGCTGCGTTGCTCCTGACACCCCCTTCGGTGCCGGATACGGTCAGTCCCGGGACGATCGGCCGTGGCCCGGGGGTACGACAGAACA
>NZ_JAYWVC010000346.1:0-5187 GCF_036281785.1 Streptomyces chiangmaiensis
ACCCCCTTGCTCGCCCTGATCGTAGTCCGCTGAGCAGGAACAAGGCAGGTCAAGCGACCTGGTTGTCGATGCGCAGTAGAGACCAGGTGCACGGAGTGTCCGAAGGGATGGCCGGGCGGGCTGTGCGCATATGGCGTCTTGAGTGTGAGGGCCGGGTCCGCCATTTCGCCGAGTGGTGGCTGGGTTCGCCGGCGGGGGCGTGTGCGGACGGCAGCGAGATGGGCGGTGCGACACACAGCTTCCGGGCGGCGGCGGTCTCCCGGCGCCGGGCGCCCTTGGTGCACTGTTCAGGTCTAGGTCGGTACTGGTCGTCAGCGAATCCTGCCGGTGCTCGTCATGACACTGGGCTTCTCGGCGTTCTCGGTCGGGGTGATGATCCCCTCGCGTCAGGCCGATGACATTGTGTCGGGCATGTGGCAGCTGATCAGCAGCATCGGCCGGGTCCCAAGATGCTGGTCTGGGACCGCGAGGCGGCGATCGGAGGCAGCGGAAAGCTCACTGCACCGGCCGCTGCCTTCGCCGGCACGCTGGTCACGAGAATCAAGCTGGCCCCGGCCCACGACCCGGAATACAAGGGGATGGCCGAACGCAACAACAAGTACCTGGAGACCTCGTTCCTGCCCCGGCGGCAATTCGCCTCACTGGCAGACTTCAATCAACTGTTGGAAGAGTGGCTGGTCAGGGCCAACTCCCGGCCTATTCGGTCGATTCTTGGTCGTCCGGTGGACCTGCTGGAGCGGGAGTACCTGGCGATGATCCCGTTGCCACCGGTCGAGCCGTCGATCGACCTAAGCTCGAGGGTCCGGCTCTCGCGTGACTACTACGTTCGCCTCGACACGACCGACCACTCTGTCCATCCGCAGGTCATCGGCCGGTTCGTGGACGTCACCGCGTCCTTGGAGGAAGTGGTGGTGTTCTGCGACAGCCAGATCGTCACCCGGCACGAGCGGTCCTAGGTCAAACAGGCCGTGGCCACCGACCCCGTCCCCGCGGCCACCGCCCAGCGGATGCGCCAGGCCCTGGCCAAGGACCGCGAGCGGTGCCAGGCAGCAGGCCGTCAGCACACCGACGGGCACGTCATCGCCCTGCGGGCCCTGCCTGATTACGACGCGCTGTTCGGCGTCGACTTCGATCCATCATCAACGAAGGCGAAGTGATACCCGACCATGACCACCACCACGGCGACTCCTAAGGACGGCCTACCGTCCATGATCGCCTACCTGACCTGGGTCTTGAAGACCTCCACCATCGGCGCCTACGGGGAGGACCTCGCCGCCTGTCGGCATACAAGCGTACGCGCACCACCTCGTACGGTCGAAAGTGCACCGTTTCTGAGGCGGTGACGGGGCGGAGGCCGCGAGTCTGCTGCTGCCGGTTCGGGGCGGCGGGGAGTCGGCTGACGGTGGTCTTGGATCCGCATCGCGGGCTGGAGTTGAGGCAGTTTCGTCCGCTGTACGAGTCCGGTGCGATGAGCCTGCGGGAAATCACGAAGGAGCCCAGGCTGGACCCCTGGACGGTCCCCCCTGTCCTTCGACCAGGGCACCGTCGAGCACGTCTCCCGCTTGATGGGAGCTGAGCGCCGTCGGCACCACACCCGCAAGAAGACCCGCCTGCTCACTCCCTTCCGCCAGCCCGCGCTGGTCCTGCGCTGGTTCGTCGACGACCCCCATATCGCCCAACTCGCCGTCGGCGACGCACTGTCGATGCGCACCTGCCACCGCTACCCCCACGAAGAGATCGACGTCCTGTCGGCCCAGACCCCACGCTGCAGCAGACCCTGACCGCCGTAAAGGCCGCCGGGCACGGCCACCAGCTGCTCGATGGCACCCTCATTGAGACCGACGCCTCCTACGTCTCCCGGCCCCACCAAGGAAGTGGACCAGTGGTGGAGCGGCAAGCACAAGCGGCCCGGCGGCAGCATCCAGGTTCACTCCGCCCCCGACGGCTTGCCGACCTGGGCCTCCCCGGTCCGTCCCGACCGCAAGCACGACTTCTCCTGCGCCCGCACCCACGCCCGCTCGACACACTCGACAAAGCCGCTGGCGACGACGGCCCACTCACCATCACCGACACGGGCTACGAAGCGGCACCCGAAGGCTTCCGTGTGCCGCACAAGAAGCCTCAGGGCAGCGAACTTACCGTCGATCAGAAACAGTTCAACAAGGTCATCAGGGCGATCTGCGCCCTGCCGAGAAGGCCAACGCCGTCCTGAAGACCCACTCCAAGACCCTGCGCCGTATCAGCCTCGACCCGCGGCGCATCAGCGCCGTCGTCGAAGCGGCCTCAGCCCTGTTCCACTTCGAGAAGGGCCGAACCACATAACACGATCACCCAGAGCCACCGATCATCGCTGTCAACAGCTCATTGTCCATGCCTACCTCTCACCGTGGTGGCATTGACCGGGACGGCAGAGTCGGGATGTCGGCATACTCGGGATGGGTACGGACAAATGCCGCTGCGAACGGACACGTAACAGTGGTGGTCTTGCCTTGCCTCCGCAGCTCGGCCAGGACGCCGCTGAGGAGTCTGGCAGCTATCCCCTTGCCCCGGTATTCCGGGAACACAGATGTCGCCATCAGTGTGACGTGGTTACCCGCTTTACTGTAAACGAGTCCAGCGACGGTCCGACCCCCCAATGCGGCCTCGTAGATGCCGGCCTCGCTGTTGTCGACGATGACGAAGTCTTCCGTATCGGGCGTGATTGTTGCCGACGAATCCACGTCTGCGACGTCTTGTCCGGCGCAGGTCAGGGTGACCATGCCCTCAGCGCTGCCTGCCATGCTGCCTCCTAATCGTTCGTCTTGTCAGCGGTCGGGAGCGCCCGGCCAGCCAGATGAAGTGTTGCTTCGCCTATGCGGTGGCGGTGCCACCGAGGTCTCAGATGGCGCCGGCCCGATCGTTGTCCGCACCGAGGAGATCGCCGAGCAGGGAATGACCGGATTCCTGCGGGGCGATGAGGACACAGAGCCGTAGGTGCTGAAAAGGCTCGGTTCAGTATGACTTGGCCCGTTGGATGTCGTCGGTCAAAGCGGCAGTCACGACGCGAACCTCACCACCCATCGGGATCGCCCTGATGGCGTTGGCGGTCCTGTCTAGTTGGTCAGTGGTAAGCGGGAAGGATCACATCAGCTCCGGCCTGGACAAGCTTGATCGTGATCGCTGCTCCGACACCGCGGCCAGCGTCAGTGATCAGGGCGGCCTTGCCAACAAGCTCAGCTGTCATGCTTGACGGATCCTTTCACGCGATGTGTGGCCCAGCGTCAACCCAGCTGTATGACGCACCACGCGGCCCGATGAGTATGAAGGCACAGCAGACAGCTGTGTCTACCTCATCAGCGTCGATCTTTCGCGCCGTCTTACCAACAACCTCTACCACGCTTGTCCTCGCCAGCCATGTACCACAGCCACATCCGAACAGCGTGGTAAGCCGTCGTGGTCCGACGCCGCTAACGCCTCTGACTGGCAAGCGCTCGACAGATCATGAGGAGACGGTGATGACGTTGCTCAGCCCCGAAGACTCGTTCCCAACCCTGACCCTCACTCAGGCAGGTGGGCAGACACTTACTCTGCCGGACGCGTTCGCCGACAACTTCGGCGTCGTGCTGTTCTATCGCGGATCCTGGTGCCCGTACTGCACTGCACAGCTGCGCGCCTTTCAGCGAGCCGGTGAGCGTCTCGCGGAGACGGGCATCAAGGTTGTCGCACTCTCCGTCGACGACGAGCCGACGACCGCAGAACTGATCACGAAGCTCGGTCTCACATTTCCTGTCGGACACACCGCCGACGCCGCTGCGATATCGGCCGCAACCGGAGCATTCGTAAATCCTCAGCCGGTCTACCTGCAGTCGACCGGGTTCGTGCTCGACCCGTCTGGAAAGGTGGTCGTCAGCGTCTACTCCAGCGGAGCCATCGGACGACTCGTACCGGATGACGTCATCGGGCTGGTCCGCAATCTGCGTGAACGCACGGAGTAACCACGGCCAGTCACGTGCGGGCTATGCGCTACGGCGACACGATCTACGTCTCCGGACAGCTTTTTCATCACGGTGCATAGTCCCGTGCACCCGCACCAACAAGCCCCGACTCTTCCCCGATGGCGTAGCAGAAGCGGCAGACGCACCCAATACCCAAAACGTGTTGAGCCGCTTCGACCCGTCACTCGACGACGACTCCCTCGTGTCAAAGCGCTTTTCAACGTGCGGAGAACGATGTCGTTGTCGAAGTTCATGCGTCAGGCTTCACCCCCAGTGAACTAACGTGACTCGGAACCTGGACCGATCGCGTCGGCCAGAACCCGACACCGTCGATCCGCGGGCACGAGCTGGCCGGTGTGGTCAGCGCGCTCGGCTATGGTACGGAGGGACTGTCTGTGGGCCAGCGAGTGTTCGGGCTCGCGGGAACTCGAGACGGCACTTTGGCGGAGTACGTGGCTGCCGAGGCGCGTAACCTCTCGTCACTGCCGAGCGACGCCGACTTCACTCTGGGCGCGAGTCTGCCGATCTCGGGCCTGACCGCGCGGCAGTGGTTGTTCGTGCACGGCCGCGTCCAGATGGGGCAGAGCGTCCTCGAGCATGGTGTAGCCGGTGGGGTCGGATCGATGGTGAGACAGCGCGCCCGAGAGGCGGGTGCTTACGTCATCGGCACTGGACATGCCGCCGACCGGCAGACGGCACTCGACTTCAGCGAGCAGGAGTTCGTCGACTTCGACAACGATTCGCTGGAAGACGTCGGCGGAGTCAATCTTGTCTTCAACGTCATTTGCCGTGGCATCAGAAAGCGGTCAGCAGGCCTGATCCGAGCCGGAGGAACGCTGGTGACCATCGTCGGTCCGCCGGAGGCGCAGCTGGCCGACGGCCTGGCGGTTGATTTCGTCGTCGAGGCCGATCGCGGGCAACTGAGTGAGGCCGTCCAGCGGGTGCGGGACGGGCGGCTGCGGGCAAACATCGGCAACGTGGCGACTCTCGACGATGCCGTCGCCGCTCTCAACCCGACCGAGCGGATCAAGGGGAAGACGATCAGGGGGCACAGACAGCCAAGAGGCCCGCGGCGAGGGCGCACGCAGGAGACGGCGCTGCCTGCCCTGGTCACACCGACGGGGGCCGGCACCCCCCAGCGCCTTCCGGCTGGCTCGTCCTTCACCGCTCTTCGCATGCGTCGGCGCTCCCACGCCCGGCGCTGAGGCTCTAG
>NZ_JAYWVC010000347.1:0-5146 GCF_036281785.1 Streptomyces chiangmaiensis
CGCAGGAGGGCGGCGGCCCGGACGTCTTCGCCCACTTCTCCAACATCGTCGGTCAGGGCTACCGCGAACTACAGGAGGGCCAGCACGTGGAGTTCGACGTCACCCAAGGCCAGAAGGGCCTCCAGGCGGAGAACATCCGCGTCATCTGACCCCAGCACCCGAACAGGCCCAGCACCGTGGAGGGTGCCGGGCCTGCGTGCTGGCCGCGCCTTACTCATCGGCGCCGGCTGCCGCTCCCCCACACAGGCGCCGCCCGCCGAAGAGGCTGACCGCGTTCCACTTGCGCAGGTCCCCGGTGGGGGCGCCTCCACGAGCCGAGGGCTGGAGATGCTTGTAACACCACATCGCCCGGCTCCGCATCATCCGCGATCTGCTGGTAGTCCCCCGAGCCGGGACAACCCGAGAAGACGTACACCCAGTGACCCATGCCTGCCATCCTGCCGGGAACAACGAACACCCCACTGATCAGGCACGAAGCCTGTGGAGTAGATCCGCGCGAAGGGATGACAGGCACTGCTGATCAGATGGGTCCGCGGCTGGAGGTCCGGAGCCGGTCGCCGGCGGTCCGATTCGCGGGCCGCGACGGATACCCGCAGCATGGAAATGACCCGAATGCCGTCGTTTCGCGGAGGTGAACCGCGATGACTCTGCCTGTACACCACCGGCCCGGACGGCTCCTGGAACGACCGTTCCCCTCCCTGGGCTGGGGCGAGCCGATCGCCGCCGAGCTCGATGATCTCTTCGAGCGGATGAACCGGTTCCTGGAGTCCGCCGGTGGTGTTGCGCCCTCCGTCCGGGCCTGGTCACCACTGGCCGACCTGCACGAAACGGAGGACGCCTACGTGGTCGAGGCGGAACTGCCCGGTATGAAGCGCGAGGACATCGACGTCGAGGTCAGCGACCGGGAACTGTGCATCACCGGGGAGTACAAGGATCGCGAGCATGAAGGCGTCCTACGCCGCAGTACCCGGCGCACCGGGCATTTCGAGTACCGGGCCCTACTGCCGGCAGACCTCAAGGCCGAAGAGATCACGGCGACGCTGGCCGACGGGGTACTGACCGTCACCGTCCCCAAGACCCAGGCGGCCAAGCAGCACCACATCGAGATCACCCAAGCGTGACGGCAACGTGGCGGTGGGGGCTGGTCACCCGACCCCACCGCCACATCCGGGCGACCACATGACCCCCACCGGGCCGTATGCCCCGGGCGCCGGGCGGGGAGTGTGACGGCCCCCGACCGACGCCCGGCCCTGCCGCTTCGGTGGTCAGGTGCTGTCTGCCCTCTATCCACGTCTCCGACGCCGACCTCGCCCGGCTTTCCCCCGGCTTGGCCACGACCACATCCGCGTTTGTCCGGCCGCTACCACTTCCGGCTCCCGCCCGAGCTCGCCGCGGGCAAGCTCCGCGCCCTGCGCACCGCACAGGAGACCGTCATCAGCTGACCGGCCCGCCGTTCCCGGCCCCCTCGGCCAGCAGCCGCCACACCTGCTCGTGCGAGACCCCGCAGAACTTCCCGATCCGCCGCAGCCCCGACCCCTCAGCCGCTGCGGCGGCCGTCGCCTCCACCCCCGGGCCTCGTCCAGCGCGCCCACCAGCGCACCGCGCAGCTCGTCCAGCAGCCGCATCCGCAATGCTGGAGCCAACCCGTCCAACCGCTGTCCTGCTCGGAATTGCAGGGCACCAGGCTTGTGGTAAAGGCGAACCACTGGGAAGTGCCGCTGTACTGGACCGTCGCCTCGGCCCGCTCGCCGTCCCAGGTGGTGTGTACTGCCAGGTCGCCGGTCACGATCCCGGCCTCGTCGGTACGGACGCCTCCCCGCACGGCGAACAGCCTCGCCGACGCCTGGTGGCCGGAGAGGCTGGTGTACCGACCGGCCGGTGTACGCGCGCCCGAGGAACAGCCGTGGCCGGTGTACGCGCGCAGCATGTAGCCGCTCTCGGTGCTACTGCTGTACCCCTTCCTGCGGGTGCAGCATGGTCTGCCGCGCTCCCTCGGCCCTCCCGCAGTCAGCGCCGAGCAGGCATCCAACACTGCTGCCTCCTTCGCGACGAACACCGACTGGCAGTCCTGCTCCTGCGAAGCGACCATGGGCCATCGGGTGCAGATGGATGAGTACACGTCCCACACCGCATGTTCCTTTCCGCCGCGAGCCTGACAACCTGCTCCGCCGGCGCACGGGCGGCCTGACCGCGTATGTCGCGGCGTGCGGCATTCGACGTTGTACTGGTTGAGGGAGTGCTGCCGAGCGATGGGAGCAGCCGTGTCGCTGCCCGACCTTTCCCACCCCACGAAGCCCGAGACGGTCTTCGACCGCGATGTCGAGTGGGACGCACTCGTCGCCTTCTCCTGTGACACCCGCGCCGGAGCCGGCCTCGGATTCGTGTCGGGACGGCTGCGGCAGGGCAAGACGTACCTGCTGAAGGCTCTCACCGCAGCCGTGGGCGGCTTCTACTTCGGGGCACAGCCGGCAACCGAGGGCGAGTCCCTGCGCCGACTCCGCGACGAGCTGACCCTGCACACGGGCACATCGCCGCCGAACCACTGGCGGAGCTGGGAGGACGCCGTCGACGCCCTGCTCGCGCTGGGCGACGGGCGGCCTGTCCTCATCGTCGTCGACGAGTTTTCCGACCTCGTACGGCAGAGTCCCGCGCTTCCCTCCATCATCCACAGGGCCTACCACCGCCTGCGTGAATCGGGGCGGGACAACCGTACGCGCCTGCTGCTGAGCGGCAGCGCCCTGCCGGTGATGCACCGTCTGTTCTGCACGGCCTCACCGCTGCACGAGCTGGCTGATCTGGAACTGACCATTCGTCCGCTGGACTTCCGGCAGGCCGCACGGTTCTGGGGCATCGCCGATCCCCGCCTCGCCCTGCTGGTTCACGCCGTCGTGGGCGGCACCCTCGCCTACCGGCGCTATGCCGGAGACCACGCCCCTGGCGGGACCGACGACTTCGACGCCTGGGTCTGCACAACCGTCCTCAACCCCCGGACTCCCCTCTTCCTGGAAGCCCATCACCTGCTGCAGGAGGAGACCGACCACTGGGACCGTGCGCTCTGCCACTCCGTGCTCGCCGCCATCGCCTCGGGCTGCTCGACGCAGGGCGAGATCTCCGAATGCCTCGGCACGCCGCTCACCGAAGCCTCACGCTGTCTCGCGCTGTTGCAGGCGAACGCTCTGCTCCACAGCGGGCCCGACGCCTTCCGGCCGAACCTGGTCCGGCTGCACATCGCGGAGCCGCTGCTGGCCTTCGAACACGCGGCGATCTGGCCCCACCGCTCGGCGCTGGAGCAACAGGAAGCCATCGAGGTCTGGCGTCGCGCACGTCCCGTCTTCGACGCTGCCGTGGCGCGCCCGCACTTCGCCCAGGTCTGCCGGGAATGGGTCATGAACTTCGCCGACCCGGCCGTCTTCGGTGCGCGCCCCGAAACGGCAAGCCACGGCTCACTTCCCAACCCGGCGCGCCACGCCGACCTGGACGCCGAAGTGGTCGTACGCGGCGAGGCCGACCACTGTTCCGAGGCACTGCTGTCGGTGGGAGTGGCACGCTGGGACGAGGTCATGGACCTGCACCACCTGGAACACCTCCGTCACCTCCTCGCCCTCCTCGCCGCCCGCGGCGAGGACGTCACCCGCACGCGGCCCGCCTGCTACAGCGCCGTCGGTTTCACCCCCGGCCTTCGCTCGGCTGAAGCCGACGGCGATGTGTTGCTCATCGGCCTAGACCAGCTGTACCGGGGCCAGCAGTCCCCGACGACTCAAGGACGGCGGTGAAGGCTGAGGAGAGACCTCAGCCTTCACCGGCCTGCTACGCCCCGGACCGTGGATGCGGGTGCTTTCCAGGGAGCGGACAGTGGAGAGAGGACCTGTGCCGCAAGCGCCTGAGGAAGGAGCGGTGACATGCTGCACCGGATGGTCGGAGACCTCATGACCACGGCCGTCGTAAGCGTGCGTCCAGGTACGAGCTTCAAGGACATCGCCGAGCACCTCGCGGAGCACGACATCACGGCGGTACCGGTCGTCGACGACCAAGGCCGTCCTGTCGGCGTGGTGTCGGAGGCAGATCTGCTGTTCAAACAGGAGAGCCAGACTGATCCGGCCGGACATCTGACCGCCGCGCACCTGCTGCCCGCAGAACGCGCCAAGGCTCGTGCGCTGATCGCGGAGGAGTTGATGACCAGTCCGGCTGTCACGGCGCGGCCGCAGTGGTCGGTCGTGGAGGCGGCCCGCGCCATGGCCCAGCATCATGTCAAGCGGCTGCCCGTCGTGGACGACGCAGGGCGTTTGGTGGGCATCGTCAGCCGCGCCGATCTGGTGCGCGTCTTCCTGCGGCGAGACGTCACGATCCGCGAGGAGATCATGACGGACATCTTGACGCGGACCCTCGGCCTCGACCCGGGCGCGGTCACCGTCCAGGTCACCCAGGGACGAGTGACCCTCAGCGGCACCCTGCCGCAGAGCAGCCTCATCCCCATCGCAGTACGCCTGAGCGCGAGCGTCGACGGCGTCGTCGACGTCACGAGTCGCCTCCGCGCCGGGAACGACGCCGCAGCCGGTACACCGCGGCGATGACGTACATCCGTGCCACAGACGGGGTCACTGACACAAGCACTCCTTCAAGAGCGTGGGCTCCCTGGTGCTCCTCGCCAGCTCGGTCGGCTGTTCGTAGGTCCGTCGGACGGGCACAGAGCGTTCTGGGTTGCCCGAGTGTCTTCGCCGCGATCAACGGGCCGCCACATCTCCGGATGCTCCAGGGCGAGGGCGTGCGAGCTGATGGAGCGTGGTCAGGGCACCGCCGTACCATGCGGTGGCCCCGACAAAGCGGAAGCCCGGGCTGCGCCGTGGATAGGGCCTGCGGCCGCATGTCGGCGGGTTCCTTCTGCACCGGGCGACCGACGAGGGCCGCGACGTTGTCGGCTACTGTCAGCACCCCGGCGAGCCGCCCCGTACGGGACGGTAAAACTAACGGCGGATCTGATGATCAAGAGAGAGACGCCAGATGACCGAGACCGCCGTTGAGCCCGAGTCCGTTGGGCAGTGCGGGTGCCGAAAACCCCATCCATGGTCTGTGAGCCGCAGGTTCTCGGGAACGTCCGTCGATCGGCGGACAGGCGTGTCAGGCTGATCGACCGTGCTGCTGCAACGCA
>NZ_JAYWVC010000348.1:0-5097 GCF_036281785.1 Streptomyces chiangmaiensis
GGAGCAGGACCGCAATCGGCGGCCACGCGTCCACGTCGGCTGAGCCGGGACGGCAGATCGGTGCCCCGACCTCGTGGACTCGCGGGCACCGCCCCCCCGGACGGCGGGTCAACCGGTCAGCGAGAGGTGCGCAGCGGGCCTGCGCAGCAGCCACTGCCGGAACGTACGCCGCTGGGCGCGGACCACGACCCGGCCGTAGCGGATGTGACCGGCCAGCTCGATACGCAACGTCACCGGTGCACCGGTGTCGACCGCCCCCCGTGTCTTGACCTTGGCGTATCCCGTCGCCAGGGAGTCGGTGTCCACCACGAGTCCCGGCCGGGTCAGCAGGATGAGGGCACCACCGCGCATGTCCAGATCGATGCGCAGCGTGCTCCGGGCGGTCACCGCCTGGGTGAAGTCGAGCGTCACATCTCCCCAGGACGAGCAGATCTCCATCTGCCGTGGTACCACCCAGCGACCGACGCGCCGGGCCGAACTGCCCTGCTGCTCGATCCTGACGACGTCCTTGACCTCGGCCGGTAGCCCACCCGCAGTCGCCGCCGCGGCCGGCAGATCGGCCGTGAGGACGGACAACTCACCCATGGTGCGCGCGGAGAGAGCGGCCTCCAGGCGCTCGTCCAGTTCGTCGGAGGTCAGCCGGCCGTCCCCCGCCGCGATCCGCAGCACATCGACGACCCGGTCGCGGTCCGCGTGCGAGGCCCGCAGCTGAAGCGACGCACCGGAGCCCGCGAACTCCTCGGCGTGCGAGCGCTCTCCCGACATACCCCCACCTCGATCCCGACGGACACCCCGTCCCGAAACTAACGCTATATCGCGTCATACCTCGGCGCCAAGCCCGCACCCACGGCGACGCCTTGGGCCTGAACCCCGGCAGGGACACCACGGCCACGCAACTGCTGCACCTCCTTACCGCGAACGTCTGCGGCGGCTGAGTCCGGGGCACCGGGGAATCCCACGCTCCCCCGGGTGTTGCAGGTGTTGTGAGCTCACCGATCGCAGACACCCGCTTCTCCGTGCTCGACCGCTCCCGCACGCGCGAGGGGCACGACGGCACCGAGGCCCTGCGGGACACCGTGCGGCTTGCCCAGGAGATGGAGCGGCTCGGGTACCGCCGGTTCTGGGTCTCCGAGCACCACGGAGTGCCCGGCGTCGCCGGCTCCGCGCCCACGGTGCTGGCCGCGGCCGTCGCGGCCGCCACCCGCAGCATCCGGGTGGGGACCGGCGGCGTGATGCTGCCCAATCACCGGCCGCTCGTCGTGGCCGAGCAGTTCGGCGTACTCGAGGCGCTCTTCCCTGGCCGGATCGACATGGGCCTCGGCCGTTCCGTCGGCTTCACCGACGGGGTGCGCAAGGCGCTCGGCCGCGACAAGGACGACGCCGACGACTTTGCCGGCCAGCTCGCCGAACTTCTCGGATGGTTCCGGGGCACCTCCGCCGGCGGTGTCCACGCACGGCCCACGGAGGGCCTGACCGTGCCACCCTTCGTGCTGGCCATGGGCGAGGGCGCCGCGATCGCCGCCCGCACCGGGCTGCCCATGGTCATCGGGGACCTGAGAAACCGCGAGAGGATGCTGCGCGGCATCGAGCGCTACCGGGAGATGTTCCGGCCATCCGTATGGGCGAGCGAGCCGTATGTCGTCGTCTCCGGCACGGTCGCGGTGGCGGACACGCCGCAGGACGCCCACCGGATCCTGATCCCCGAGGCGTGGTCGATGGCGCACGCGCGGACCCACGGAACCTTCCCGCCCCTGCCGTCGCCCGAGCGCGTCGAGTCCCTGACGATGACCACCAAGGAACGCGGCTTCTACGAGGCCGGGCTCGTCGGTCACATCGTGGGCACCGAGGACCAGGTGGCCCACGAGCTGGAGGGACTGCTCAAGGAGACCGGGGCACAAGAGGTACTCGTCACGACCAGCACGTACGACCGGACGGCGCTGGTGGACCCCTACCGTCGACTCGCCCGGATCGCCGGGCTGGTACCGGCATAGGAAGCGTCACTCGCTCCACTCTCACGCCCTCCGAACCCGTCGCCGGGCAGTCGGCGGCGGGGGCCGCTCTGACCCGCCACCGGCCCTGCTTCACCGGGCCGCGAGTTCGACGTGCCCCCTCGACCGGTCAATGCGCCCGAAGTGTTCCCCAGGGGACACAGTCCATGACACAGGAAACCTCACGGCCCGCCGAGTTCCATACCGCCGGCGCCGACCACCTGGCCCTGCCGATCATCAGCGCAGAAGGGCACGCCGCCCCACCTCGCGCCCAGTGGCGCGGCCTCGCCGACATCGTCGGCCTCACCGCGTACTGGAGCCCCCGGGCGGTCAGAGGCCCAGATCGCTCAGGCTCGCGTGGTCGTCGGGCCGGCGCCCGAGCGGCCAGTGGTACAGACGCTCCGACTCCTTGATGGGAAGGTCGTTGATGCACGCATACCGCTTGCGCATCAGACCGTTGTCATCGAACTCCCAGTTCTCGTTGCCGTAGGAGCGGAACCAGTGGTCCGAGTCGTCGTGGCACTCGTAGGCGAAGCGCACGGCGATGCGGTTGCCGTCGAAGGCCCACAGTTCCTTGATGAGCCGGTACTCCAACTCCCGCCGCCACTTGCGGGTGAGGAAGGCGACGATCTCGTCCCGGCCGTTGATGAACTCGGCACGGTTGCGCCAGCGGGAGTCGACCGAGTAGGCCAGGGCGACCTTCTCCGGGTCGCGGGAGTTCCAGGCGTCCTCCGCCAGACGCACCTTCTCCGCAGCGGTGTCCCGGTCGAAGGGCGGGAACGGGGGGCGTGCATCGGTCGTCATGTCATCTCCGTCCAGAGAACGATCGTTCTCCCCTTGGCGACCACAGTACGAGAACGATGATTCTCGTGCAACAGGTACGTACGCAGGCGCATGTTGGGGTGGAGCGGCGGCGAAGATCGAGCCTGTGGTGGATCCCGCGTACACCACGCCGTGCAGCACTGCGGGTTCCGGGTGCGGATGGTGGAAAGTCGTGGCGTTCGTGTTCGGGTCGCGTCGCGCTGCGCTCCGCCGTAACCGGCGCCGCGAGGCCCCCGTCCTCGGACCGTGATGCCCAGCTGACCGTGACCGGCAGGGCCCATGGAACGGGCCCCCTTCCCGCATCACGTCAGCGGGATGGTCACCTCGTCCTCCACGGGCGGGTCGAGCTCCTGGCGCAGGTTGCCGGTCGCGGCGAAACACCGCAGCCGCACCGTCTCCTCGGTGACGTCCAGACGCAGGAAGCTCTTGAAGAACGGCGGGCTGTAGGTGGCCGAACCCGGCGAGAAGAGCCGGGTGTAGATCTTGCGTACGGGCAGGCGGAAGCGCGCCGTCCGGTCGGGGCGGCCACCGGAGCCCAGCAGACGGCCGACAAGCCGGATACGCCAGGTGACCCGGGCGGGAGTGCCTTGGGCGCGGGTCATGGGAATGCCGAGGCGCTCGGCGATGACGGCGGTCGCCTCCGCCTCGGTGAGGGTGAAGAAGCGCCGCAGCCGCAGGCGGCGCCCGTAGAGCCCGCTGTAGAAGGCCAGGGAGTCACCGCGCAGCGGATAACAGCGGAAGTCCTGCTCGCCGACGTTCGCGACGGACACGCGCGGAATGGTGTGGGTGGCGTGCATGAAGGCACCACCGCCGCCGGAGACCACGTACTGGATGGTGCGGCCGTCCACGTTCACCGGATAGCGCTGGTAGTTGTGGATGTCGCCGCCTATCGCCGCGACGTAGTGGTGGTCCGGGTGACGGACGATGTCGTCGACCGTGCCGCCGCCCTCGATGGGGCAGGGATGGTGTTCACCGTCCACGTACAGGGGCGAGCCGGTGACGAGGATCTTGGGCCGGGGCCCTTGCGAGACCTCTCGCAGCCAGCGGCCCTGTTCGGCGTCGATGGTGCCGAGCAGGCCCGTGTCGATACCCACGATGCGGATGCGTCCGGCGTCGATCGCCCAGTACGGGCCCGGCTGCAGCGCCTGCTGGGCGGGGGCGGAGCGCAACTTCCGGGCCTCGGCGAGGCGCTGCACGTCCGGCTTGCCCGGCCTGTGCCACAGCAGCGAGCGCAGCCAGGCCCGGGTCGGCGGACGCGGCGCGGAGGCCGGGGCGAGAGGTGCGGCGTCACAGAAGACCTTCATGAACCCTTGAAGGTCCTCGTACCAGTCATGGTTGCCGGGTATGGCGTAGAGGGGAGCCGGGTAGTCCCGGTAGGGGCGGAAGAACTTCGTCCCGTAATCGGCGGTTGCCCCCACCGGATAGATGACGTCACTGGCCAGCACGGCGAAGTCGGTGTCCTGACCGACCTTCAGGAGGCCGGGCACCACGGCATATTGGGGATCGTCACCCTCTCCTGTGTCTCCGATGACCATGAAGGAGAAGTGGTTCGGGCCGTCATGTCCGATCACCTTGTCGACGGGTGCGCCCGCTGCCTCCTGCTGCTCCACCCAGCGGCTCCGGGTGCGCCCGGTGGGGTCCCCGAACCATGAGGCCAGCACACCGTTGCGCGCCGCCCAGAGCGTCTTCGGGTCGAGCCAGGAGAGCTTCTCGACCTGACGTGGCATCAATGCGTGATAGGCGCCGGGCTCCGCGTCGCCCCAGCCGGCACCCTCGGCTGTATCGCGTGAAGATTCGGACACCGGTGCACCGTAGCAATGAGCGAAAGGGCGCCGGGACAGGGGGGTTGCCGTTCCGGGAACGGCGGACCGAGAGTGAAACGGCGTCCGAAGGACCGGGCCGGGACGCTCCGTCCCGGCCCGGTGGTGGTGCGTCAGGGACGCGCCGGCAGATCCGGGTGCTCACCCGTCGGCAGCCCCAGGGCCCGCTGGGCGGTGCGGGCCATGGCACGCCGGTCGGTCCCGGCGTCCGGTGTGAGCACCGGCGTGACCCGTACCTCCGCGACGAGCCGGCGCGCCGACACGACCCGCCACACCGACGTCAGCAGGGAGTCGCTCCCCACGAACGCGGGCGCGGTGCTCGCCGGTCCCTCGTCGAACCGGTAGAGGAGGCGCACCGGCTGGACGGGGACATCCGCGTCCAGGGCCGCCTGGAACGCGGCCCGGCGGAAGTACCCCTGAGCCCGGCCGCACCAGGTGCTCCCCTCGGGGAAGACCACGACCGCCGA
>NZ_JAYWVC010000349.1:0-5050 GCF_036281785.1 Streptomyces chiangmaiensis
CACCGCCCAGCAGGGCAGACGCCGGCCCCGACCGATCATCGGTCGGGGCCAGCGTCGTTCCCAGTCTCATCCGTAGTCTCATCGGGCCATGTCAGGGTCCTCCGATTCGCCGTCGCCAGCGTCCTTGGCCACCTCCCAGATGAGGCCACCGACGCGCTTGGCCACATCGCTGAGGATGTCACGGGCTGTCGGGGTGTCAGTCCGAGAGCGGCCCCAGTAGCCCCGAATCCGGTTGTGAACTGCATTTTTGCCAGCTTGATCGGCTACACCACTTCATGGTCGGGGACTGCCGCGGTGGCCTGCTGTTCGGCACCGCTTAGTTCGTCAGATTGCGGTGACCCAGACCATGGGGCCGTAGGCGTTGACGTGGACTTGGTCGGGGGTCTTGTACAGGACGCGCCAGGTGCCGGAGCGGGTGATGGTGGGGTGAGCGGCGAAGTAGCCGGTGCTGCTGGTGTGGGCGCTGGTGATCAGGTGCCAGGTGCTGCTGCCGGAGGGGCGGAAGAAGATCTGGACGGTGGCCTTGGGCAGGGGGGTCCAGTAGCCGTAGCCGTTCTGCTTGAGGGTGCCGCTGATGGTCACGGTGTGGCCCTTGGTGACCCGGGTGCTGCTGGGCTTTCCGCCGCTGATGGCGGTCTGATAGCGGAAGGCGTGGACGACCGGGCTGTAGGCGGCGGTGAAGCCGGGGGCGCCGGGGTAGTAGTAGCGCCAGTAGCCGTGGGGGTTGGTGACGGTGAGCACGGAGGCGGCGAAGCCGTCGGCGGAGGTGTCGATCGTGGTGGAGCCGATGCTGGTCCAGCCGGTGTGGCCGTCGTTGGACTGCTGGATGTAGACCCGCCCGCCACTCGGCCACCGGACGCCGGGGACAGTCAGGTATCCGGAGATGTGCAGGCGGGAGTAGGCGTCGACGGTCGGCTTGTTGGCGTACAGGGACACCTTCGCGACGGGGTTGGCGACGGTGTAGCGGACGCTGGTAGGGGTGAGGAACGGCCGCGTGTCGCTGACGGTCCAGATCGTGGTGTCGTTGGTGACGGTCACGGTCTGGCTGAACCGCCCGGTGGCGTCGGTGGTCGCCCAGGTGGCTCCTGTGCCCTTGTTGTCTTGGATCGGGAGCGGGATGTTGGCGAGCGGCACCCAGGTGCCGTCCTCCTGCTGGCGTTCTGCAGTTCCGCTGATGACCTGCGTGCTGCCGACCAGGGCGCCGGTGCTGCCGGTGTGGTCCAGGGTGATGCGTACGGGGGAGTCGACGGAGGTGATCGGCTCGGAGTCCGGGCCCTGAGCGTACGCCGTTGTGTTTGAGACGAAGACGTGAAGGGTGGTGTTCTGCACGTCGCCGGGGTGGACGGTGAAGGCGAAGGTGCCGTCTGCTGCCGTTGCGTTGTGGGGCGATGTGTGCCCGTCCCAGGTGACGAAGACGCCGGTGGCGGCGGTGGTCTGCCACGGGGTTCCGGTGTCGCCGCTGGCCGGGTCGTACTCGGTGAGCCGGCCGGTTACGTTGATGTCCTGGTGCTCGAAGCTGAGGGCCGTGGGCTCGTAGGCGGTGTCGTGGAAGACCGGTGTGGGGCGGTAGTCGAGCATGCCGCGGCCGGGAAGGGAGACTGTGCCCTGGCTGTCCTGCGCAGTGATGGCGACCCGGTACCCGGCGTAGATGTCGAGTCCCAGTGCGCCGCTGCTCTGCCAGGTACCGGAGGTGGCGGTGCCGGAGACGAGGTGGAAGTCGGTGACGGTGCTGACGAAGGTGTTGGGCACGTTGGCGGTGATGGTGGCCGTCACGGAGGTGACGCCGGCCGGGGCGTCGATGTCGGCGGTGAGCTCGAGCCCGGTGTCGGTTCGGATCTTGCCGATCTCCGAGACCACGGGCCCGGTGGTGTCGGCGCTTGCCTGACCGGGGGCTGTGACCATGCCGGCGAGTATCGCGGTGCTGATGGCCGCGGCTCGCGCGGCGCTCTTCAAGATCACGGGACTGCTGCTTTCGAAATCGAGGGGATGACGACGGGCTCGAACCACGGCGGCCGGCCGCCAGGCCGAGAGGACGGCCGAGGTGCCGGGCCCCGCTGAGGGACCCGGCGCCCGCAGGTGCCTTCGGTCAGCTCACGTCGACGAAGTCACCGGCGGCCACGGCCGTACCGGTGGTCGAGGTGCCGGCGAAGCTGAAGCGCCAGTAGCCGTCGACCGAGGCCGTGACGGTGGTCTTCAGCGTGCCGGTGCTGCTGGTCTTGACGGTCCTGACCGTCGTGTAGGCGGTGGCGCCCTTCTTGCGGAACTGCAGCTGCACGGACTGCCCCGCGTAGCCGCGGTAGTCGTGGGTCTCCCAGTTGGCCCGGGAGAGCTTGCCCGTGACGGTGAGGGTCCCACCCTTCCGCACCGGCTCCGGAGAGGCGTTGACCATCACCTTGGCGGCGCGCTTCACCTTGGCGGTGGAGTACGCCTCCTTGACGACGAAGTCGCCGTTGTTGGCGGCGGCCGCGGCCCACACCTTCCAAGTGCCGGCCAGGGCGTTCTTGTACAGGTCGACCCGCGGGTCGACCACGATGCTGACCTTGCAGGTCGAGGTGGTGGCGGAGACGGCCGTGCAGGTCCCGTTCTCCGCGGACGGGGCGAGCAGGCCATCGATGCCGGCCTGGGTCAAGCTGGTGCCGTGCCAGAGCATGGCGTACCCATCGGCGATGCCCGACGGGTCGGTGGCGGTCACCGTCACGGTGATGGTCTTGCTGGACGTCGTCCCGAGGACGATGTCCTTGCCCGCGTTGACGACGACCTTGGTGATCGCCGTGTCACCCTGGATCTCGTCCGCCGGGGCCTTGCCGGAGAACGGCGCCAGGGCGGCGCCCGGGATCTCGTCGGCCTGGGCGGCGGGCAGGGCAAGCGCGGAAAGTGCCAGGGCCCCGGAAACGGCAGCCACGGCGGCGCGAATACGCATGTAGTTGTCCCCACATCAGATGCGATCCCGCCGTGCGTCCCCCCGGCAGGATCGTGAAAGATGAACGGATCTTATGCATGGCACACGCGTTCGTAAACGCCTTTGTTGGAAAGCGTGTTGGCCGTCCCCCGGACGAATCGAATTTTGAGCGTCTGTGGGCCATGTGTAGGCCAGCCGAGGCACTCTCGGTACATCGCATGCCGTCTCTGCAGGTCACCGAGCCCAGGGGTCGGCAACCGCAACGGTCTTGAAAACCATCGTGGCGCGAGCCACCGTGGGTTCAAATCCCACACCCACCGCATGTAGGTCAGAACCTTGCAGGCCAGAAGGGGTGCCACTCTCCGGACAGGCACCCCTTCTGCATGCACCCTGTCTCCTGGAAGGTGCGCGATCCGTATCCGACGGCCCCCTGTGCCACCAGGGGGCCGTCGCCCGTTCCACGGCGCGGCACGGGCAAAGTGAGAAGCCCAATTCCGGTGTCGGTGGCGCCTCTTGGTCCGTCCACTACGTCACAGCCGGCGAGGAGGAACCGCTCGTTGCGGTGGCCCGTTCGAGGTGCCCTGAACGCGGCCCGACCGGCACATCATCGATCACCAGCAAGAATCCTCTGCCGCCTGAGGCCGCATTCCCCGACGGACGCGGCTCGTGGCAACAGCCTTACCGCCTGGACCGGCAGATCCTCTCTGTGCAGCCCGCCGTCACCCGGACGAAAGCACGTCCGAGCTTGTTGTCGCCCCGCTTCGCCCAGCGGAGCGGGACTATCGTTGAATACGTGGAAATGCTGCATTTGCGCTATTTTGTCGCGGTCGCCGAGGAGCTGAACTTCTCGGCCGCGGCCCGACGGCTCCACATGGCGACGTCGCCTTTGAGTCAGCGCATCAGGGACCTGGAGCGGGAGCTCGGGCAGCGGCTGTTCGAACGCGATACACATAGCGTCGCGCTCACTCCGGCCGGCTCGGCACTCCTTCCGATGGCCCGCGATGTGCTCGACCAGTTCAGCTCGATCCCCTGGCGACTGCGTGAGGCGACCCGGGTACAGCGCAGCACCGTGCTCATCGGCATACCCCCGGGACTTCACCCTGCACTCCGGTCACGGGTCAGCGCGCTCACCGAGCGGGTTCGGGAGCGGTTCGAGCTCCAGCGCTGGCCCGGTACCACGCCGGCCCTGGTGGCCGGTGTCCGCGAGGGCAGACTGGCGCTCGCGCTGGCCCGTATGCCGTTCAGCGACCCGGCTCTGGAGCAGGTGCGCGTGATGTCGGAGCGCATGGGTGCGGCGGTGCCCGCCGATCGCTTCGCCGGGCGGGAGTCCGTCGCCCTCGCCGATCTGGGGGACCTCGCGTACGTCGCCCCGCCCAAGGATGTGAGGCCGGCGTATTTTGACGTGCTCGACAGCGCGTTGGCGGACCTCGGAATCCGGAATCGCCTCGATCTCACCCACACGGGTTACGCCGGAATATCCGAAGTGGTTTCCGGTGGCACAGCCTTCAGTATTTCCATTCTTGAGCCGGAAAGTCCGATGCAAGAATATCGGCTGGAAAACGTGAAGGTACTGCCGTTCACGGACTTCCATCCTCAGTTGGACACCGCCCTGGTATGGCGCCACGACCGCGCCTGTGGCGACCTGAAGAACCTGGTCGCCGCCGCGCGCGAGGTTTTCGACGAGCCTGTGCTTCGTTGAGCCGATTCCCCCGTAACAACACCGGAAAAATTTCGAATAACCCGTGTGACCGCTGCGGTCACGCCACCGTTCCGGTTTTAGTAATTCCATCTGCTGCCGTTCCTCGCTAGGTTAGTTGGCAAGTACAACGAGACCGACTCGAAGGGCATGGAACGATGGCGGAATCCTTCGTTGCGGGGCCGCTCGACGGGGTACTGGTGATCGACCTGTCGACCGTGGTGATGGGTCCGTACACGGCCCGGATGCTCGGCGGCCTCGGCGCCGATGTGGTCAAGATCGACTCACCCTCCGACACCGTACGGGTGGGCCGCTGTCGCGTCATGCCGGGCATGACCACCCTCGACACGGCCGCACCCCCGTCGCCGAACGCCAGCGGTGGCCCCGGCGGCTACCGCCACATCACCGAGCACATCGGCCGGTCCCTGCAGCAGATGAACCTCGGTGAGCCCTCG
>NZ_JAYWVC010000035.1:0-51868 GCF_036281785.1 Streptomyces chiangmaiensis
GCGACAACGCGGCGAGGTGCCGTGCCGGCCGTCGCGAGCCGGTGAACCTGTCCGGTCGCCGCACTAGCGTGAAGGGAGCCGGGTCCAGTTCTGCGGCCGGCGCGGAGAGCGCCTTTGTGAGCTGACCGGCGGCCAGGAAGCCGAAGGTGCCGCTGGCGAGGGCGAGGAATCGACGGCGGTCGAGGGCATGCAAAGGCGACTTGCTGATCGCCTCACGAGCGTGCAATGCCGAACAAGTGCCCGAGTTTCGGAACAGGGAACGGAGGGCGTCCACCACATGTCGACGCTTCTGGCGTCGCAGCCGAATCGAGGAGCGGATGCGTGTCGCCTCTCCCGCGTGCATCACGCCGTCGGACCGCAACCGCAGCCACCCGGACACGCACGAGTCGTCTCACGTCTGCCTCTCCGGCACGTACTCGGCCTCCTCCAGTCCGAACGTCCAGGCAACGCCTTCCCGGGCCGTCCGGATGCGGGGCGGCACCCGCAGCCAGTACGTGCGGTGGGTACCGTCGGGCTCCGGGGTGGAGTTGACCACCTCGACCATCACCAGCGGCTCGTCCCCCTCCAGTTCGATGCGCCACAGCACGCCTGTCTCGTCCCGCTGGACGGGTTCGGCCCCCGACTCCTCCAGATACCGGTCGTAGCCGTAGTACTCCAGCATCACGCGGCGCAGCTCGGCGTTCTCCTCCTCGCGTATCCGCCGCGGGGTCAACCCGACGAGCCCGCTGAGGAATTCGGCGGGGACGGGCATGCCGCGCCAGGCGTGCAGCGCGAATCCGTCCGGGAAGGCGAGCGCCGGCCCGTCGCCGCGGTCGAGCCTGCCCGCCTCGTCCCGGTGCAGCTCTGTCGGGCGTTCGCAGACGATCACGGCCCGCTCGTACGGCCACCACCAGCCGGCGGCGCGGGCGACCGCAGCGGTCCCGTCGAGCGTCCGCCCACCGTCCTGACCGTCGAAGGCCGCGAGCCATGCCGCGTCGTGCTGACCCAGGACGGCGTCGAGCAGCACGAGTCGGACGGACTGCTCGTCCCCCGCCGCACCGGCCAAGGCCTCGATCACTCCGGTCCGTATGCGCTCGGTCAGCATGACCGTGCCGTCCCACAGCTGAGCGCCTGTCAGGGCCCAGTGCTCGGCCCACCCGGCCGGGCCGAGCCGGTCGAGGACATGTTCCCGAGCGGCGGCCCAGGGCCGGGTACGCACCGCCTCGCGCACACTGCGACCGGCCGTGCCCTCCGCCGTGAGACGTGCCGCCAGCGCCGCTCCTTCGCGGGGCGAACCCGCCCACAGGATGTTCTCCGGCTCCTCCAGGCCCGCCAGCCGGTAGGCCAGACGCACTCCCTCCTCCGCGGCCCCACGGTCTGCCGGTCCGGTCGCCGCCGCCACCTGACGCCATGTCACCATCTGGTCCGTCTGAACGGTTTCCATCGGCGTGCTCACCTTCCGCTCTCCCGCCGTCTCAGTCCGCCACGACGCGCACTGCGCCAGGCACGTACTCACGCTGTCGCACCACGCGATACCAGCCCTTGGGCAGCGGTATGGCCGCGTGTTCCTCGTGCACCACGCGTCCGCCGTCGGGGACATGGAGATAGGAGACCGCGAACGGACCGGTCTCGCGGACCAGCGTGCCCGGACCGACCACCGCGTGCGCGTGTCCGGTGACCTCACCGAGAGCGAGCACGAGCCTGCCCCGCGCGTCCCGCGGCTGCTGCGGCAGCCGGTCCGTACCCGGTGGCAACGCCGCCTCCGCCACGGGCATGATCAGGACGTCCCCCTGCCGGTACATACGTGTCTCCCTTCCCCGTCAGCACCTCGCCGACCGATGTCCACGACGCTACGCGGGGGGTCTGACAGTGAGGTTGCGGACGGCATCGCCCGGCGTCCGGCTCCGGGCCCGACCGGCACCCGCGAACAGCGCCCGTTGGCCACGGTGTCAGTGTCGCTTGGTAGAACTCTTCGCAAGCAACGCACCGTGTTCGCATCTCAGGAGGCCAGCGACATGTCCGCCGTCGAACATCTGCAGGAACTGCACGGCCTCCCGGCCTTCGACTTCCCCGATCCGCAGACGCGGCGCGAGCTGCCGGCCGCGGACGCGGTGGCCTGGCGGCTGGCCGTCGATGCCTACGGGGACTCCTCGGAGGAGGGGTTCGGCGACCTGTGGGACCGTTTCCTCGGCTCTGTGGACCCCACGGGTGTCCGCGCGATCATCGTCGGTCAGTGGGGCGAGGCGTACGACAACGACTCCGGCGTCGTCCTGCAGCGCCTCGTGGATGCCAGGGACCGGCTGACCGCCCTTCGGGCCGTGTTCATCGGGGACCTGGAGATGGAGGAGGCGGAGATCTCCTGGATCGAGCAGTCCGATGTCACGCCGGTCCTCGAGGCCTATCCGCTGCTGGAGGAGTTCGGGGTCCGCGGTGGCACCGGACTGCGCTTCCCGGCCGTCCGGCACAAGCATCTGCGCACGCTCCGGTTCGAGGCCGGCGGCCTGCCGGGCGAGGTCGTACGCGGTGTCACCGCCAGCGAACTCCCCGCGCTGGAAGGCCTCGACATGTGGCTCGGTGTGGAGGAGTACGGCGGCGACGCGACGGTCGCCGACCTCGCTCCGATCCTGGCCGGGGGACGCTTCCCGGCACTGCGCCGTCTGGGCCTGCGCAACAGCGAGATACAGGACGAGATCGCCGCGGCCGTCGCCGGGTCCCCGGTCGTCGCCCAGCTGACATCGCTCGACCTGTCCCTCGGAGTGCTCACCGACGAGGGCGTCACGGCGCTGCTCGGCGGCCAGCCGCTGACCCACCTGACCCGGCTGGACCTCCACCACAACTTCGTCACCGAGCAAGTGGCCGACCGGATTCGAGCGGCGCTGGAGCCGGCCGGCGTCGAGATCGACCTGTCCGAGCCCGGCGACTCGTGGGAGGACGACGGCGTCGTCCACCGCTTCACCGCCGTCGCGGAATGAGGTCGTGATGACGTTCGCTGATCACTTCGAGACCTTCTACGGGCTGCCCGTCCACACCCTTCCCGAGCCCCGTGAAGAGGCGCTTCCGGCCGCGGGCGGCGTGGCCTGGCGACTGGACTGCTATGCGGCCGGGGACATGCCGTTCGCCGACCTGTGGCGGAGCTTTGTGGACCGGGTGCCGAGTGCCGAGGTACGCGCCCTCGTCATCGGGCCCTGGTGGGACGACGAGTACAACGACCTGCGTCCGGCGCTGGAGCTGATCCTCGCCGACGCGACACGTTTCCCCGCGCTGCGGGCCCTGTTCCTCGCCGACGTCACCGGCGAGGAGTGCGAGATCTCCTGGCTGCAGCTCACCGATGTCACTCCCGTGCTGGAGGCCTTCCCGCTGCTGGAGGAGTTGGGCGTCCGAGGCGGTGACTCGCAGGGGCTCGGCGAGGAACCTCTGTCGCTGCGCCCGGTGCGCCATGAAGCTCTGCGGGTACTGCGATTCGAGTCGGGCGGCCTGCCCGGGCAGGTGGTACGCGCGGTCGGGGCGAGCGAACTGCCTGCTCTGGAACGTCTGGAAATGTGGCTCGGCGTCTCCCAGTACGGCGGTGACGCGACGGTCGCCGACCTCGCCCCGATCCTGGCCGGGGGTCGCTTCCCCGCGCTGCGTCATCTCGGCGTCCAGGACAGCGAGTTGCAGGACGAGATCGCGGCGGCGGTGGCCTCGGCGCCGGTCGTGGCACAGCTGGAATCGCTGAGCCTGTCCATGGGCACCCTCACCGACACCGGTGCCGAAGCCCTGCTCCGCGGTCAGCCGCTGTCCCGTCTCAAGCGGCTGGACCTGCACCACCACTTCCTGAGCGAGTCCGTGGCCGACCGGATGCGTACGGCCTTCGGGGCCACCGGCACCGAGGTGGATCTGTCGGACCATCGCGCCCCGCACCGCTGGCGGGACGAGGAGTGGCGCTATGTCGCTGTCTCCGAGTAGGGCGCTGCGCGATATCGGTCCTCGGTTCGCCGTCGTCGGCAATCCAGAGAACCGGCGGACGACGATGTTCGCCGATGCCGTCCGGGCGGCGGGTCATGCGGCGCCGCGTGTGCTCGCGTGGCGGGATGTGCTGCGCGGGCGGTACGCCTTCACCCCGGGCGAGTTGGTGCGGATCGACTCGCCCGGCGAGAACGCCGAGGTCGACCGGTTGCTGCGAGGCACCGACGATCCCGCACGGGTGGAGGGAACGGCTCTGTGGCACTGCCGGTTCACCGCTGCGGTCCGGGACGTGACGCGTGCGGCGCACCGTGCGTGCGCGGTGACGTCCGCCGACCCGGAGGACGTCGCGGTCATGTTCGACAAGCGGCGCTGCCACGCCCGGCTCGCCGCCGCGGGCGTGCCGGTCCCCCCGGCCCTGACGGGTCCGATCGGCGGCTGGGACGAGCTCAAGGACCAGCTGAGGGTCACCCGCATCGCGCGGGCGTTCGTGAAGCCGGCGCACGGCTCGTCGGCCTCCGGTGTCGTGGCGCTGGAGATGGCGGGTCCAGGCCGGGTCAAGGCGACGACCTCCGTGGAGACCACGCCCGACGGCCGCCTGTACAACTCCCTCCGGGTGCGTCACTACGCCTCGGAGCCGGAGATCGCCGGCCTCGTCGACGCGCTGGCCCCGGACGGCCTCCACGTCGAACGGTGGCTGCCCAAGGCCTCGCAGGGCGGCCGGGCCGCCGATCTGCGGGTGGTCGTGGTCGCGGGACGCGCCACGCACGCCGTCGTACGGACCAGTCGGCACCCCATGACCAATCTGCATCTGGGCGGCTCGCGCGGCGACCTGGAGGCTGCGCGGGCGGCGATCCGGGCGGCGGGAGGGAGGTTCGCCGATGTGCTGGCGACGGCCGAGCGGGCAGCCGCGTGCTTCCCGGGCACGCTGTGCGTCGGCGTGGACATCCTGCCGGCCGTGGGGTGGCGCCGCTTCACCGTCGGAGAGGTGAACGCCTTCGGTGATCTGCTGCCCCGCCTGACCGGCCTGCCCGGCAGCGGCGCCGAGGGCCTGGACACCTACGCCGCGCAGGTCGCCGCGGCACCCGCCGCCGCACGGCGAGCGGAACGCGAGGAGCACCACCATGACACCACCGCTTGACATGAACGACATCGTGGGCAGCCACGACCTCCTGCTGGTCACGCTGGACACACTCCGCTACGACGTGGCCCAGGAGCTGGCCGCGGCCGGACGCATACCGAATCTGGCGCGCCATCTGCCCGGCGGCGTCTGGGAACGCCGGCACGCTCCCGGCAGCTTCACCTATGCCTCCCACCAGGCAATGTTCGCGGGCTTTCTGCCGACACCGGCCACACCGGGACCGCACTCGCGGCTCTTCGCCGCCCGCTTCGCAGGCAGCGAGACCACGGCAGAGGGCACCTTCGTCTACGACACCCCCGACTTGGTGTCAGGGCTGGCCGCCGCCGGCTATCGCACCGTCTGCATCGGCGGCGTGGGCTTCTTCAACAAGCAGGGACCACTGGGCTCCGTTCTGCCCGGGATGTTCCACGAGAGCCACTGGGAGCCGGAGTTCGGGGTGGCGTCCCCCACGTCCTTCGAGGCCCAGGTGGCCTGCGCCGAGAAGGTCGTCGCCAAACTCCCCTGGAAACAGCGCCTGCTCCTCTTCGTGAACGTGGCGGCCCTGCACCAGCCCAACTGGTTCCATCTGCACGGCGCCACCCGCGAGGCGGGCGACACGCGGGCCACGCACGCCGCGGCACTGGAGTACGTGGACCGGCACATGGGACGGCTCTTGGCGGCCGCGAGCAGCCGCCGTCCGTGCTTCGTCATCGTCTGCTCCGACCACGGCACCGCGTACGGCGAGGACGGCTACATCGGCCATCGCATCGGCCATGACGTCGTCTGGACCGTGCCCTATGCCCACTTCTTCCTCGATGAGGCTGCCTGATGCTGTTGTCAAGCGACGAAACGTCGGCCCTGCCCGCCGTCCGCCCGTACCAGCACTATGTCTACGCGTATCCGCACAAGACCGCGTACCGGCCCCTGCCCCGGGAGCGCGCCTCCCTGCGCGAACTGTGGGCCGACGAGCCGAAGAACGCCCTCTCCCTCTACTTCCACATCCCCTTCTGCGAAGTGCGCTGCGGCTTCTGCAATCTCTTCACCCGGATCGGGGCACCGGACGGCCTGACGACCGCCTACCTGGACGCGCTGGAGCGTCAGGCGGCGGCGCTGCGCGAGGCCCTGGGCGATGGGGCGCGGTTCACCAACGCGGCTTTCGGCGGCGGCACTCCGACGTTCCTGGAAGCCGCGGAGCTGGAGCGGCTGTGCGATCTTGCCGAGCATGGCCTGGGCGCCGACCTGACCGCCGTCCCGCTGTCCGTGGAGGCCTCGCCGGCCACCGCGACCGCCGATCGCTTGGCCGTGCTGGCCGCCCGCGGCACCACGCGGCTGAGCCTGGGTGTGCAGAGCTTCATCGAGGCCGAGGCCCGGGCGGCCGTACGCCCCCAGCGCCGGGCGGACGTCGAGGCGGCCCTCGCCCGGATCCGCAACGCCGGCATCCCCGTGCTCAACATCGACCTGATCTACGGCATCGAGGGCCAGACCGAGGCGTCCTGGCGTCATTCCCTGGACGCCGCCCTCGCCTGGCAGCCCGAGGAACTGTACCTCTATCCCCTCTACGTGCGCCCGCTCACGGGCCTGGGGCGGCATCGCGGCCGGCCCACCGACGAAGCCGATCGGGACGAACAGCGGCTGCGGCTGTACCGCCACGGGCGCGACCACCTGCTCGCGCGGGGCTACGAGCAGGTGTCGATGCGCATGTTCCGCCGTACGGACGCCCCGGCCACCGGCGGTGAGGACTACGCGTGCCAGACCGATGGCATGGTCGGCCTCGGGTGCGGCGCCCGCTCGTACACCACGACGCTGCACTACTCCTTCGACTACGCCGTGGACATGCACCGCATACGCGCGATCATCGACGACTACACCGCCCGTTCCGCCGCCGACTTCCACCATGCGGACTACGGCTGGAAGATGAACGGGGACGACGCCCGACGCCGTCATCTGCTGCAGTCGCTGCTGCAGGCCGAGGGCATGCCCGTCGCGGACTACCGGGCCCGCTTCGGCACCTCGCCGGGTGACGATTTCACCGCCGAGCTCGACCGGTTCCGCGACCGGGGCTGGCTGGACGACTCCACAGGCCCTGGGCTGCTGCGGCTCTCCCCCGAGGGCCTGGCCCACTCCGACGCGCTGGGCCCCGAGTTGTTCTCCCCCGCCGTGCGGGAGCGCATGACCGCGTACGAACCGAAGTGACGGAGCCCGGATGGACCTGACGATCCTCTACCGCGGCCCGCTGGCGTCGTGCGACTACGACTGCCCGTACTGCCCCTTCGCCAAGCGCCGCGACAGCCCCTCCCAGCTGACCGCGGACCGCGCCGCGCTCGAGCGCTTCGCCCACTGGGCGGCCGCGCAGCAGGAGGACCGGCTCTCCCTTCTGTTCACGCCGTGGGGTGAGGGCCTGGTGCGTTCCTGGTACCGGCACACGCTCGCGGAGCTGAGCCGGTTGCCGCATGTCCGCCGGGTGGCGATCCAGACCAATCTCAGTTGCCGTACGAACTGGCTGGACGAGGCCGACTTGGACACCATCGCTCTGTGGTGCACCTTCCACCCCGGGCAGACGCCCTACGACCGTTTCCTGACCAAATGCCGTGATCTGGCCGCCCGAGGAGTACGCCACAGCGTCGGAGTCGTCGGTCTCCCCGAACACCTGGAGCATGCGCGCCGCCTTCGTGCCGATCTTCCCTCGCACGTATACCTGTGGGTCAACGCCGCCGAAGGTCGCACCTACACCGACGCCGAAGCCGACCGGTGGACCGCGCTCGACCCGCTCTTCCCGTTCAGCCGCCACCCCCACCGCAGCGCGGGCCTGCCCTGTCGTACGGGAGAGTCCGTCATATCGGTGGACGGCGAGGGCACGGTGCGCCGGTGTCACTTCGTCCGGTCCGAACTGGGCAACCTGTACGACGGTTCCTACCGGCGGGCGCTGCGTCCGCGCTCCTGTCCTCTGGCCGTCTGCGACTGCCACATCGGTTACGTCCACTTGGAGGCACTGCCCCTGTACGACGTGTTCGCGGGCGGAGTCCTGGAGCGGATCCCCGCCGCGCTGCCTTCCCACCACGCTTGATCTCGCCAAGTGGTTATCCGTCCCCACCACCCGGTTCCCCGAACCCTCGCCGATACACGGCCGCATCGGATACGACTCGGCCGGGTACCCGGATCGGGCGCAACGACGACACACGGTGAAAGGGCCGTGAGGCGTTTAAATCGATGAAACGTTGAATCGATGACCGACCATGACTACGAAGACCGACAGTAAGACATCGAAATCCGGGAAGTCCGGCAGCAAGACGGCCGAAGCGACAGACACAGCCGTGGTCCTCGCCCTCCTCGACCGACAGCCGCACACCTACGCCGCCAAGGCCGGTATCCGGCTGCGCAACACCCCGGCGCCGCTCTACCAGATGCTCGTCCTGGCCATACTCCTCAGCGCCCGCATCAAGGCCGACATCGGGGTGCGGGCGGCCCGGGCGCTGTTCGACGCAGGTCTCCGCGATCCGCGGTCGATGGCGGATGCGACCTGGCAGGAACGCGTCGACGCGCTCGGGGAGGGCGGCTACCGGCGCTACGACGAGCGCACCTCGACGATGCTCGGCAAGGGAGCCGAACTGTTGCTCGAACGCTACGGCGGTGATCTACGCCGGCTGCGCGGGGAACCCGATCCGAAGGCGGCTCTGTTGGACGTGCCCGGGATCGGGCCTACGGGGGTCGACATCTTCCTGCGCGACGTGCAGGGTGTCTGGCCGGAGTTCGCGCCGTACATCGACGGCAAGGCCATGGACGGCGCCCGACGGCTGGGGTTGCCCACGTCGCCCGAGGAACTGGGCGGCCTCGTCGCCGACCGCGAGATGCCGCGGCTGGCGGACGGCCTTGTCCATGTGGCCCTCGACAAGCCCTTTGCCGCCGAGGTGCGCGCGGCAGCCGAGCCGGAATGAGACACCCTTGGTCCACGCGACATGCTCATCCGGCCGACTGTGAGTGGAAGTCCGCAGCACGGCCGTCACCCGGGGCGACAGGTGTGCGGACCGTCCGGTTCACCTGGCTCCCGCCGCCGAGGGCTGGCAGCCCGGGCACCACACGGTGCGGCGCCCGGCGACACGACTCGAGTACAGAGGTCGGCCGCAGCGGGGACACAGCGGCTCGCTGTCGTCCCTGCGCCCGGTGAGCCAGGAACGTCGCGGCGGCACGCAGCCAGCACGCACGGACGTCTCGAGCACCCGGCCCATCGCGGAGTGGATACGGCGAAGTGCCGTCTCGCTCAGCTCGCGCGCCGGGAACCGAGGATGGACACGAGCCCGCCAGAGGATCTCGTCGCACAAAAGATTTCCGAGACCGGCGATCATGGACTGGTCCATCAGCGCACTCTTGACGGCGCCTCGTCGCCCCGACAGCAGTTCCCGGAACTCCGCTCGGTCCACGGTCAAGGCGTCGGGACCCAGCCCGTCCAGGATCCGGTCGACGGCGTACTCGTCGGCCAACCGCACGCCCTGCAGCTTGCGTTGATCGCGATAGCGTAGATCCTGGGCATCGTCGAGCGTCAGGACGATGCGGTCATGCGGTTCGATCGGTTCGTCCGGGCAACAGCATCTCAGCGATCCCGTCATGCCGAAATGGCAGACCAGTGTGGAGTCACCATCGGTCGGCACGAACAACCACTTGCCATGACGCCACGCCTTCCCAAGATGCCTTCCCTTCAACTCTCTCCGCAGCCGTGTCTCCGTGACACCCCGCAGAACCCCGGCGTCCCGCACCTCGATGTCCGTGACCCGCCGATGACGACCGCAGGTCATGAGTACCTGGCGGAAGGCCTCGACATCCGGGAGTTCGGGCATGGACTCGTCTCCGTCTTCCCGCGACGGTGGTCCCCGGGAGCAGTCGGCCGGTCTCGGGCGGATCACCGGCACACCCCCCTCGAAACCCTGCCCTGGCTGCGGCGCAGCCGGGGCGGCGGCCGGCTGGCAGAGATCGGCTCGGTCTGGGGACTGCTCGCGGTGCCGCACCTACTGCCGTACTCCTGCGCCAAAACCGCCGCCGCCGTCCTCGCCGCGCATCCGCGGATCAGCAACCGCTCGGCGAGCAGCAGCCCGAGCCCGCGCGGTCCGCCCATGATCACGGCCGAGAGTCCTGCCAGAGAGTCTTCGCGCGACCGGGACGGCAGCGACGTCATCAGGTTCACCTTCTGGGCCCGTGCGGTGGTGCCGTTATGGTGGCGGGTACCGCCTTGGCGCCGGTTCACACGGCGTGGCGGCTGTGGGAACACGGTCCGGTCGGCTGGAGGGTTCCTCCAGGAGCGGCGCGACGGGAAGGGACGGCCGCATCGTCGGTCCTGGTCGGTGGCCGGTCCGGCGGTGCGTTCGGTGACCAGATCCACGAGCGCGTCGAGGCCGCCCCCACGGGCGGCCGCGCGCTGCCGGTCTGCTCCCATGCCGCCGTCGAGCACCCTGTGCAGGCCCTCGGCGACCCGGTCGTGGTAGCCGGACCGGCGCAGGGCGGGGACGACATGGTCGTACAGCGTCTCGGCGATCCGTCCGGCCGACGCGGGCTTGCCGCTGCGGGGCGGCGCCGGCGCGCCGCAGCCCTGGCCCGCGAACCCCTGCCCGTCATGTGCGACGAACTGCTTGCGCGCCTCCTGGTCGCCCCGTACCCGGACGATGTCGCTCTCTTGGCCCTGCGCTTGCCTGCCGCCGGTCCCCTCCTCCGACAGCACTGCCCGGCTGTCGGAGGAGGGGACCGGATCCCTCGCCGTCACGGTGCCCAAGGACCGGCGGCACCGGGCATCCACCCGGCTGTCCCGAGGCTCACTGCGACCACCGGATGTGCCGGCTGCGCCCGTGCCGGAAGACCGCTGGGCTCACCAGGGCCCGTCGCTGTGGTCGGGCGAGGCTCCGCTCCTTCCCCCATTCTGGAAGCAAGGGGGTGAGGCGACGGAGGGAGTGATGGGGATGCAGATCGTTGTGGACCTCACGCGCTGCCAGGGCTATGCGCAGTGCGTGTTCCTCGCTCCCGAGGTTTTCCAGCTGCACGGGGACGAGGCGCTGCTGTACACCCCGGCCGTTCCCGGTGACCAGGTGGAGCGCGTGCGTCAGGCCGCGGCGGCATGCCCGGTCCAGGCCATCCTCGTCGGTGAGGAGGTGAGCGCCGGTGGCCGGTGATCTGTGGCAGGGCCGGATCGTCATCGTCGGAGCGTCGCTGGCCGGGTTGAGGGCCGCCGAGACATTACGTCAGGAGGGCTTCACCGGCTCTCTGACCGTGGTGGGGGACGAGCCCCATCCGCCCTACGACAGGCCGCCGCTGTCCAAACAGGTGCTGCTCGGCCAGGCGGCCGCGTCCACCACCGGGCTGCCGATGCGCCGGGACCCGGACGCCGAGTGGCGGCTGGGGGTGGCTGCCACCGGTCTGGACCCGATGGAGAAGCAGGTGCTGCTGGCCGATGGGGACACGCTGCCGTTCGATCGGCTGCTGATCGCCACCGGGACGCGGGCGCGGCCCTGGCCCAACCCCGAGGAGGCCGCGCTGGACGGGGTGTTCACGCTGCGCACCCGTGACGACGGCGGAGGGCTGGCCGAGCGGCTGGCTGCCGGGCCGCGGCGGGTGCTGGTGATCGGCGGCGGTTTCACCGGCTCGGAGATCGCCTCGGCCTGCAGGGAACGGGGCTTGGAGGTGACGGTGGCCGAACGTGGCCCCGGTCCCCTGGTGGGCGCGCTCGGCGGGACTCTGTCGAAGCTTGCCGCCGCAATGCATCGGGCCCATGGCGTGGACCTGCGCTGCGGGGTGACGGTCACCGGCCTGCGCGGGGACGGCAGCGGCCGGTTCACCGGTGCGGACCTGTCCGACGGCAGCCGCGTCGACGCAGACGTGTGCGTCGTGGCGTTGGGGGCGATGCGCAACGTCGAGTGGCTCGCGGACAGCGGACTGGCGGCCGGCCCGCGCGGCATCGCCTGTGACGCGGGGTGCCGGGCCTTCAACATGTACGGGATCGTCACCGACGACGTCTTCGTGGCGGGTGACGTCTCGCGCTTCCCGCACCCGCTGTTCGACTACCAGATGCTGTCCCTGGAGCACTGGGGCAACGCGGTCACCCAAGCCGAGGTGGCGGCACACAACATGGTCCATCCGGGACCGATGCGGCGCCCGCACCTCACGGTACCGACGTTCTGGTCGTGTCAGTTCGGACTCAACATCAAGTCGGTGGGTGTACCCACCTTCTCCGACGAGGTGGTGATCGCCCAAGGCTCGCTGGAGGAGCGCCGACTGGCGATGGTGTACGGCTACCGAGGCCGGGTCACCGCCGCGGTCACGGTCAACATGGCCAAATCGCTCGAGTACTACCAGCGCCTGATCGAGACCGCCGCACCGTTCCCGCCCGCAGTCGGCGCGGCCGACCGTCCGATGGCGGCCGAGGTGCCGATTCCCTCCGCTGTGCCGGACCCGAAGGGGCTCTACCACGGCCCCACCGTGGCGCTGACCGGTCATCTGCCGGACCGCAGGCTGACCGTGGTGCGGCCCACCGGCTGACCCGCCCCTCGACAAGGAGCCGATACGAATGACCGCCGACACCCTGCTGGAGCGGATCACCGACTACGGCAACCGCCCCGACCCCTACCCGCTGTACGCGGAGCTCCGCGAGGCCGGTCCCGTGGTGCGGCAGACGGACGGCAGCTACCTGATCGGCACCTACCACGAGGTCGCCGCCCTGCTGCATGACCCGCGGATCAGCGCCGACCCGCGCAGCCGCACCGACCCCGGTCCGTCCGGGGAGGCGAAGCCGCCGTTCCTGCGGCTCGACGACCCCGAGCACCACCGGCTGCGCACCCTGGCCATGCGGCCGTTCGGTCCGCCGCACAGCCCGGGCCGGGTCGACGCCATGCGTGGCGAGATCGCCCGGATCACCGAGGAACTGCTCGAGGGCCTCCAGGCCGGCCGGCAGATCGATGTCGTCGACGATTTCGCCTACCCGTTGCCCGTCTCGGTGATCTGCCGGCTGCTCGGCGTGCCGCGGCAGGACGAGCCACTGTTCCGCGGGTGGACCGACACGGTGGTCGCCTCCGCCGATGTCAGGCCCGCCGAGGACACCACCGAGCGTGACCGCGAAGGCCGACAGGCGCGGGCCGAGATGGGCCAGTACCTGGTGGACCTCGCCGAGCAACGCCGTGGCCAGCCCACTGACGACATGCTGTCCGACTTCGTCAACGAGCCGGATCCTGCCCTGCGGCTCAGCCGCGAGGAACTCGCGGAAACCGCCGTACTGCTGCTCATCGCCGGTCACGAGACCACGGTCAATCTGATCACCAACGGGGTACTCACACTGCTGCGTCACCCCGACCAACTCGACCGGCTGCGTCGCGAACCCGAACTGCTGCCGAGGGCGATCGAGGAGTTGCTGCGCTACGAACCCCCGGTCCACTTGCGTGAGCGCACTCCCCTCGCAGACGTCGACGTCGCCGGCACCACCGTCCCCAAGGGCACATCGGTCGTACTGGCCCTGGCCTCGGGCAGTCGTGACCCCAAGCGGTTCGACGATCCCGACCGGTTCGACCCCACCCGCCCGGACAACGAGCATTTCGGCTTCGGCAGCGGCATCCATCTGTGCTACGGCGCTCCACTCGCCCGCATCGAGGCCCAGACCGCGCTGGGCGCCCTGATCCCCTACCTCGGCGCGGCAGGCCTGGTCCAGGACCCGCCTCCCTACCGGCAGAACGCCATGCTCCGCGGGCCCCGCCACCTGGCCGTCCAGCTGTGAACCGCGCCGTCGGGCTCGGGCCGGGCGGACCACAGGTCTGACCTGCACGGACGACGTTCTCGGCAGGGTAAAGTCACGGACGGAGCGCCACACGGTCGGGCCGCCCCGTCCAGGTCCTGCGCCGGGGCGCTCGGCGGCCGGGCACGGCAGAGGGGCCCGCCGACCGGCCGTGCGTGCGGCGGGCGACCGCGAGGCCGGCTGGGCGGGCACGGAATTGTTTGGCACGCTCACGCGCTGATGAAGCCAGAGGGCATGAGATGCCGGCTGCATGCCGGCCGAGCAGCCCGAGTGACCGAGCCGACACATATTGGAGGGCCGAAATGGCAGCGCAGACACAGAGGGCCGTGCTTGCGGGCGGATGCTTCTGGGGGATGCAGGACCTGATCCGCAAGCAACCGGGCGTGACGGCGACCAGGGTCGGATACACCGGGGGTGACGTGCCGAACGCGACGTACCGTAACCACGGCACCCACGCGGAGGCCATTGAGATCCTTTTCAACCCCGAGAAGACCGACTTCCGTTCGGTCTTGGAGCTCTTCTTCCAGATCCACGACCCGAGCACCAAGAACCGCCAGGGCAACGACATCGGTCTCAGCTACCGCTCGGCGATCTACTACGTGGATGACGAGCAGAAGCGGATCGCCGAGGACACCATCGCGGATGTGGACGCCTCCGGACTGTGGCCGGGCAAGGTCGTCACCGAGGTCGAGCCGGTCGGCCCCTTCTGGGAGGCCGAGCCCGAGCACCAGGACTACCTGGAGCGTTACCCCAACGGCTACACCTGCCACTTCCCGCGCCCGGGATGGCGGCTGCCCGCCCGTACGGAGGGCTGACCGCGCAAGGCGGCCCTGGGCGCGGCACCCGACCCGTGTGTCGGAGCGTCGACTCGGCCAAGGGCACGCACCCGCCGACGCACGATCGCTCGGATGATGCCGAAGTGACCACACCGTAGGGGCGGGCCCACCCCGTGCCTTTCCTCGCGCTGCACACCTGGGGGTCTCCGTCGGCACTGCCCGGTTACGGAGTCCCCGGGCCTGGGCCCTCGGCCACTCGGGCGCCCAGGCCGGGAGTTGCGTTGCGTGGAAAACCTGCATTCGGTCATCCACGCAGTTCCACACTCGGAGGAGTTGAAGCGGCGTCAATCCCCCGCGTCCGCTGCCTCGACAGCCGTCAATGTGACGGTGCCGTCGTCAGCGACCGACCAACCGGGGTTGTGGCACACCTCCCAGCGGTGGCCATCGGGGTCGGCGAAGTAACCGTGGTAGCCGCCGAACGCCGCACGCTGCGGCTCCTTGAGGACCGTCGCCCCTGCCGCACGGGCCCGCTGCACGACCATGTCCACTGCGGCGGGTGAGTCGAGGTTCTGTGCGAGGGTGAACGGGGTCCCTGCCGTCGCCACATGTCCGGTGTCGGCGCCGAGGTCGGCCAGGGGAAAGAGCGCCAGGGCCAGCCCCTTGCCGACCTGATAGAAAACGATCTCGTCCAGATCGAGCAGCGGAGTCCAGCCCAGGCCATGGCTGTAGAACCGGCGGCTGACCTTCAGGTCCTCAACGCCCAAGGTCACCAGGCTCAATTGCTGGTTCATCAACCGCCCCCGTGTGCCGGTAGGAGATCACCTTCCACCCGCAACGCTACCGCCGCGACGGGGCGAACGTGGGTTGGACGCCGACCACGGCCCATGTCGGCCCCCGGGCGAAGAAGTCACCGTTGTGGACTTGGACCGCGACGACGACGGCTGCTTCCTTCGTAGGGCGGGTGTGGCGCCGGCCGTACCGGCTGTGGCGGAGTTCGACGTCCATGCCGGACCCGTCCCTTCCACCGCATCCATGCCTGCCGCTCACGGAAGCAGCCTGATCGGCATTTCACAGCGCTTCGACGCGGTGTCCAGGGTGGGGGTGGCCGAACAACGGAAGAGAAGCCGCCATGAGTCGACTCCTGTCACACCTCGGACTCGGTCTGCCGATCCTCGCCGCCCCCATGTCCGGGGGACCGAGCACCCCCGCGCTCGTGACCGCAGCGGCACGCGCGGGCGGCCTGGGCTTCCTCGCGGCCGGATACAAGACCCCGCAGGCGCTCGCAGAGCAGATCCGGACTGTGCGTGCGGAAAGCGTGCCGTTCGGCGTCAACGTCTTCGTCCCCAACCCGGTCCCGGTATCCGACGAGGACTACCGCGCCTACGTCCGAGCGATCCGGGCCGAGGCCACCCGCTTCGGACTGCAGCTGCCGGAGGGCGAACCGGTCGAGGACGACGACCCCTGGAAGGACAAGATCGACCTGTTGGTGACCAGTCCCGTCCCCCTGGTGTCCTTCACCTTCGGTCTTCCCGGTCGATCGGTCGTCGCGGACCTGCGCAAGGCCGGAACCACCGTCGTGCAGACGGTCACCTCCATCGACGAGGCCCGCGGCGCCGCGGAGATCGGGGTGGACGCAGTCATCGTCCAGGCGCGGGCCGCCGGCGGGCACTCCGCCACCTTCACCCCTGCGCACCTGCCCCCGCCCACTCCGCTGCCCGAACTGATCGCCCAGGTGCGGCACGCCGTCCCGCTGCCGGTCATCGCCGCGGGCGGACTCGCCGACCCATCCGGCGTGTCCGACGCCCTCGGCGCCGGGGCGGAAGCCGCCATGGTCGGCACCGTCCTGCTGCGCACCGACGAGAGCGGCGCCTCCGCACCGCACAAGGCCGCCCTGGCCGATCCCGCCTTCGATACCACTGTGGTCACCCGCGCCTTCACCGGGCGGCCCGCACGTGGACTGCGCAACTATTTCATCGACCGCTACGACCCCATCGCCCCCGCCGGGTACCCGGCCCTGCATCACCTGACCAGCCCTCTGCGCAAAGCCGCCACCGCATCCGGGGACACCCGACTGATTCATCTATGGGCGGGTACAGGTCACCGCCAGGCCAGGACCGAGCCTGCTGCGCGTACCCTTCGCCGGCTGGTCGGCGGACTCTGAGCAGCACCCGTCCCCGGTGGCCGGGGCGCGGGCCTCGATCAGCGCCCGTACGGCCGTGGTCGCGCGGGAACGGACGCCGGCTGACGGCACTCGAGGCCGCTGATCTCCCCGGGGAGCGTGTCACGGCTCGCTGCGTCCGGGCGTCCGGGTCCGGTGGTCGGCCGCAGCCCGTGTACCGCTGACGTGGTCGGCAGCGTTCACACTGGAGAGCAGGCGCAGGCGATCTTCGGAGGCGCTGCCCGGCCACAGCACTAGCCCCATCCCTGCAAGACCGTGGGGCCGAGGTATCGGACGGCGAGCAGCGCGACCTCCAGGTCGGTACGTCCTTCGTGGATCGAGTGGCCCATGGCCTCCTCGGCCTTCCGGATGCGGTACTGCACGGTGTTCTTGTGCAGGATCTGACTGCTCGCCGTGGCGGTGTAACTGCACCCGGTCGCCAGGAAGGTCTGCATGGTCTCGCGCAGCCGGGCGCTGTGCTCGTCGTCGACTGCCAGCGGGCCGAGGACGCTCCCTACCCAGGCGCGCAGATCCGTGAGGTTCTTGCACATCAACGCGACCGGAGCAACCTGGGGATACGCGGTGAACCGGTGGCCCGGACTCGCGGCCGTCGCAAGCTCCTGTGCGCGCAGCGCCTCCCTGTTCGTGCGGCGAAATCCCTCGACGCCGCGCTGCACGCTTCCCGCGCACACCCGGACGGAGGGGTCGCCGTCCTCGACCGCACGCGACAACTGTCCCCAGGAGACCTCGTTGTGTGAACCGAAGGGCAGCCACGCCCATGCCACCACTTCGTCTCGGGGAACGAACAACGGCCCCGCGGGACAGTCGAGTTCTTCCGCGATCTCATGGATGTGCCGGTCGAGCCGGGCCAGTCCCGTGCCCCCGCGTGTCAGCGCGGGCAGCCAGGCCACCAGCCCCAGGTGATTCTGCCGCAGTCGGTAGCCGAGCGCCGTTTCCGCCGAGTCGAGGCCGATCTGCTCCTCGTCGAGGATGTCCCTGACCCGCGCGGCACGCACAGCGGTCCGGCTCAGCAGCCAGCGATCCCGCTCCAGTTGGTGCACTTCGACGACACGCTCGGTGATGCGGTCGATATAACCGAAACTCACCCTCAGCATGCGCCGGTTGACGGCGGCAGAGAGACGGTCGTCGGCGTCCCGACGGTCGGCCTCGTCCAGGCACCATTGCAGGAAACGCCAGTGCCCGACCCTGTAGGCCCGTATCAACATGCTCAGAGGAACATCCCTCTGAGCCAGTCTTCTGGCGTACTCACTGGCCGCGGTCGGCCCCTCGAGATCCTCCAGGGGAATGTCGTGCTCAAAAATGTGCAGCAACGTGGCGACGTTTTCCTCGACGCTCGCCCGCAGGATTCTTCCGACGATGTCGTCCCCCGTGAGCTGCGGCATTTCCGCGGTCAGGTATTCCCAGATGTCGCGGCCGACCTCCGTGAGCCGTGACTCCACGTGGGTCGCGATCACGGACAGTTCCTTTGCCGGCTCCGGGCCCTCCGTACCCATGCCCAAATGCTACAAGGAGGGTGCAAATCGGGCATAGCATCCGAGGCCGCCTGAACCCACGCAGGGCGTGGCTCGACCCACTCCCGCGGATGGCGGACAGTCCACCCGCGAGGGCATACCTGCAGATGCCCGCCGCAGGTCCGGCACTGCCGCAGTATTGTGCTATTTGTCCCTTTACCATCAATTTCAACCGGAAGGTGGTGTCCTGCGCCCAGTGGCTGCCCCACTCTCCACTTCTAACCTTGTCCTCACCGACGCGACCCCGCCCTCCGCGGACCCGCAGGAGCGGGGCCGCCTCGCATCAGCCGTCAGCCGCCGGATCGCGATCCACATCAGCGAACCGGACCGTCGGGGGGACGGCTCGACCATGGGCCGGCGCCACGCCGTCACCCCTGTCTGCGGCCCGCTCTTCGGAATCCACATGATGGGAGACATCCGGTGACCGACATCCTTCAAGGCAGCCTCTGTGGGCGACTGGGCTCCCAGGAGGCGCCCGACGCCGCCATAGCGATGATCGATGCCGATGGGACGGTCGTGGGATGGACCAGCACGGCGCAGCGGCTTGTCGGCTACCGGGCCGAGGAAGTCGTGGGCCGGCCCGTGTCCACCGTCCTGTCCGTGTCCCGCCACATGCTGCGGGACTGGTCGTCGACCGAGCAGTGCCTTGCCAGAGGTGGCTGGTCCGGCACCGCGACCGTACGCCACCGCGACGGTCGTGCCCTCAAGACGACCCTGCGGATCTCGCTGCTGTGGGGCCAGGACGGGGAGATCCATTGGCTCGTCTCCGGCACCGACATCGCCGCGCTCTCCTCGGCATCTACCACCGGAGCGGTGCGGGACTCACTTCTCACCCGCACCCCGATAGGCATCGTCGTTCGTGACCCCGACCTGCTCTGTGCCTGGGTCAACGACGCGATGGAGCACCAGGACGGCATTCCTCGTGACGAGCGGCTGGGACGCCGTCTCGCCACTTCGCTGCGCGGCATCGAGGCCGAGACGCTCGAGGCGGTGATGCAACAGGTTCTGAAGAGCGGCACCACCACGGTCCACGAGTGTCGAACGTGGCCGCCGACGGATCCACGCCGTGAGCATGCGTTCGCGGTCTCGTACTTCTGCCTCCATGACGCCGACGGCCGGATCATGGGTGTGTGCTGCATGAGTGTGGACGTCACCGGCAGCCAGCGGGCGCGCGAGCGCCTGGCCATCCTCAGCGAGGCCATCACGCGCATAGGCAACAGCCTGGACGTGATGCAGATCGGTCAGGAGCTGGCCGACATCGCCGTGCCTCTCCTGGCCGACTACGTCAACGTCGACCTGGCCGAGTCGATCCAGTTCGGCGAGGCGCCCTTCGCCCGCATCGGCCCGATGGACGACCGCCGGCCCGCCCTCCGACGTGCCGGGATGGCCTCGATCCACCCCGGGACCCCTGAGTCTCCGTGGGCGCGCGGGGAGTTGGTCGCCGTGCCCCCGAACTCGCCCTTCACCAAGGTTCTTTCTTCCGGCTGCTCCTATTTGGAACCGGTCCTGAACGGCTCTGCGGGCACATGGTTCGACCATGACCCCGACCGGGCGCGGAGCATGCGTGAGAACGGCATGCATTCCTTGATGGTCGTCCCCATCCGCACGCAGCACGCCTTCCTGGGTACGGCGGTGTTCATCCGCACCGAGGAACCCATGCCGTTTCAGGAGGACGACCTGCTCCTCGCCGAGGAACTCGTCAGCCGGACGGCGCTTTCCCTGGACAACGCTCGCCAGTACGCACGGGAACGCAGCGCGGCCCTCACTCTCCAACGCAGCCTGCTCCCCCCGCGTTTGATGGAGAGCACGGCCATCGAGACGGCCTCGCGCTATCTCCCGGCCGATGTGGACAACGGCGTCGGCGGCGACTGGTTCGACGTCATCCCGCTGTCCGGCGCCCGGACGGCGCTCGTGGTGGGCGATGTCGTAGGACACGGCATCAACGCCGCGGCGACCATGGGCAGGCTCCGCACCGCGGTACACACGCTCGCCGACCTCGATCTGCCCCCGGATGAGCTGCTGACCCACCTCGACGACACCGTCCGGCGGCTGGCCGAGGAAGACGCCGACTCCCAAGACCCGACCCGCGTCACCGGTGCGACGTGCCTGTACGCCGTCTACGACCCGGTCAGCCGGCAGTGCACCATGGCACGGGCAGGGCATCCCCCGCCCGCGATCATCGATCCCGACGGCGAGGTCACCTTCCCCGACATGCCCAGTGGAACGCCGCTCGGCGTCGGGTTGGGGGTCCCCTTCGAAGCCGTCGAGCTGGAACTGGCCGAGGGGAGCCGGCTCGCCCTGTACACCGACGGGCTGCTAGAGAATCCCCAGCACGACGTCGGCCTCGGCATGAAAGACCTGGGTGGTGCCCTGGCCCATCCCAGCCGGTCCCTGGATGATCTCTGCTCCTCGGTGATCGAGACATTGCCGACTCAGTCATTGTGCGACGATGTCACCCTGCTCCTGGCACGCACCCATGCTCTGAGCCCGTGCCAGACCACGTGCTGGGAACTGCCCAGCGACCCGGCCGTCGTCCACCACGCCCGCACCCTGGTCACCCGGCGACTGACCCAGTGGGGACTGGAACGTCTGGAGGCCTCCACCGAGCTGATCATCAGCGAACTGGTCACCAACGCCGTGCGCCACGCCACGGGCCCGATCCACCTCCGCCTGATCCGGCACCAGGTCCTGACCTGCGAAGTGTCCGACACCAGCGACACCCTCCCCCGACTGCGCCACGCCTGCACCAACGACGAAGGCGGTCGCGGCCTCTACATCGTCGCTCAGCTCTGCCGGCGCCACGGGGCCAGATACCTGACGAGCGGCGGCAAGACCGTGTGGGCCGAACAGGATCTCGAGCTCGGCACCGGAACGGCGGCCTGAACCGTCGCGCGCGGCAACGGCACGGAACCTCAGCGCTGCGCTCTCGGCCGAGTACTCGTCCGACAGTCATGTATCCCATGCCTCACCGGACATACATCCATGCATATTTCTCATGAGTTGACCGAATGATCTGTGCCTTCCGTCACGAAACGCACCCATGACAAGCTTTGGTCCTGCCAAAGTGCGCACGTCAACGGCAATCAATTCCTTACGATCATGGATCATGGGGCTTTGAGGCATTGGACGCATGTGTCATTGCTCAGCACCCTGGTCGCATCCGATCACGGAGACCCGACAGGAAGTCGACCATGAAGTCGAAGTGGAACAGCACAAAAGGGCGTCTGGAGACAAGAGCCCGGGGGCGTGCCGTCCTGACCGATCCCAGCCTGAACCGCGGCACCGCCTTCACGCCGGAGGAGCGGCGGGAGTTGGACCTGGTGGGGCTGGTGCCGCCGCAGGTGCTCACCCAGGACCAGCAGGCGGCCCGCGCCTACCTGCAGTACCGGGCACAGCCGACCGACCTGGCGAAGAACGTCTTCCTGACGGCCCTGCACGACCGTAACGAGGTGCTGTTCCACCGGCTGCTCGGCGATCACCTCGCCGAGATGCTGCCCATCGTCTACACCCCCACCGTCGGCACCGCCATCGAGCGCTACAGCTACGAGTACCGTCGCCCCGCCGGCGTCTACTTGTCGGTCGACACGCCTGAGGACATCGAGCGCTCGCTGAGGGCCACGGGGCTGGGCCCGGACGACGTGGACCTGATCGTGGCCACCGACGGCGAGGCCATTCTCGGCATCGGCGACTGGGGCGTGGGCGGTATCGACATCGCGGTCGGCAAGCTCGCCGTCTACACCGCCGCCGCCGGCATCGACCCGAAGCGCACCCTGGCCGTCATGCTCGACGTCGGCACCAACCGTGAAGAACTCCTCGAGGACCCGCTGTACCTGGGCAACCGGCACGAACGCGTCGACCAGGCCGCCTACGACGCTTTCATCGACGCCTACGTCACCGCGGCGACGAAGCTCTTCCCCGGCGCCCTGCTGCACTGGGAGGACTTCGGTCCGGCCAACGCCCGCCGCATCCTGGACCGCTACCGGGAGACGGTCTTCACTTTCAACGACGACATCCAGGGCACGGGTGCCGTCAATCTCGCCGCTCTGCTCGCCGGCGTCAAGGCCAGTGGCGTCCCCCTGTCCGACCACCGCATCGTCGTCTTCGGCGCCGGCACCGCCGGCATCGGAATCGCCGACCAGCTCCGCGACGCCCTCATCGCCGGAGGCCTGTCGACGCAGCAGGCCACCGCCCGCATCTGGTCCGTCGACCGCTACGGCCTGCTCACACAGGGCCAGGACGGCATGCGTGACTTTCAGATCCGCTACGCCCGCCGCACTGACGAGGTGGCCGGCTGGCAGCGGGACGAACACCTCGGCGGCATCCCGCTCGCCGAAGTCGTCAAGCAGGTGCGCCCGACCGTCCTGATCGGCACCTCCGGCCAGGGCGGCGCCTTCACCGAGGACATCGTCCGCACCATGGCCATGTACGCCGAACGCCCGATCATCCTTCCCATGTCCAACCCGACCCGGCTGGCCGAGGCCGTCCCCGGCGACCTCCTCGCCTGGACCGAGGGCCGCGCCCTGATCGCCACCGGCAGTCCCTTCGACCCCGTCGAGCGCGACGGCGTCACGTACCGGATCGGCCAGGCCAACAACGCCCTCGTCTTCCCCGGTCTCGGCCTGGGCGCCATCGTCGCCGGCGCCGACCGCGTCACCGACCGCATGCTCGCCGCCGCCGCCGACGCCGTCGCCCGGCAGACCGACGCCACCGCCCCGGGCGCCCCGATCCTGCCCCTCATCGACGCGTTGCACGAGACCTCCGTCGCCGTCGCGGTCGCCGTGGCCCGGGCAGCCGCCGCCGACGGCGTCGCCCACCGCACCGTCGACGACACCGTCGAACAGCGCGTGCGCGCCGCCGTGTGGCAGCCGGTCTACCCGCCGATCAAGGCCGTCTGAACGACCTCTTCCCCCAGGTCGGCCCGACAGGGCGGCCGAAGGGGCGAGAAGCACCCGATCTGTCGGCGGTCGACCACGACAGCCGGACCCGCTCGGGTCCGGACACGATCTCTGCGGCACCCGACCGCAACCGAAACCCCGGCCCGCCCTTCCTCGTCATCACACCGTGAAAGGCAGGACAGTCCTCCCATGACACCGGATGTGCGCACGCACCGGGACCGTGTATCGGGGACGCGTGCACCGGCACGGCTGCGTCACGCAGTCGGCCGTCTGTCCGCCTCGCTGCCCCTCGCCGCGGCGGCGCGAGGGGCCGTCGCGCTCACTGTGCCGCTGGTCGCCGGCCTGCTCACGGAACACGTACTCCCTTCCGTGATCGCGGCGATCGGCGCCCTGTGGGGCGTAGGGCAGGACGGCTCCGACCCCTACCGCTCGCGCGTCCGGCGGTTCGTCTCGCTGGGCCTGTCGGCCGCCCTCGGGCTGACGGCCGGTGAACTCGCCCTGCGCAGCGGGCAGTCGACGACCGTGACGGCCTGCCTGGTCGTGGCCGCGCTGCTCGCCGGTGCGATCAGCCTGCGGGGACCAGTGGCGTCGGTGGGCGGGATGCACCTCCTGCTCGGCGCCACGATCGGCAGCGGCATCCCGGTGCCGGGACCCTGGTGGCACGCGCCGCTCGCCCTCCTTGCCGGTGTCGGCCTCGTCCTCGTCCTGTCCGCGACCCCGTGGCTGTGGCGGCGCCACCATGTCGAGTGTGCCGCCCTGCTCGCCGTGTACCGCGCCGCGTCCGCGGCGCTGGCCACGGCGGGTACCCCTGGCGCCGTCGAAGCCCGACGGCGGCTCACGGACACCCTCGACAACGCCCACCAGGCGATGGACCGTTACCTGACGGCCGGGCAGCAACCACGGCCGGATACGCAGATCGGTGGTCTGCTCCGCGCGTTCCGGCTCGCCATCGGGCTGGCCGAGGCGGTGACCACGCTCCAGTGGGAGGCGCGCCCGCTCCCGGCCGCCGTGACCGGTGTGCCTGTGCTGATGGGCGCACGTCTGCTGCCGGGCCGCAAGGACGGGACCGTACCCGTGCTGCCGGACTTCGAGCCAAGCTCACCTGGCCTGCGCGCACTGGCGCATCTGTGCGCGACGGCCGAAGCGGAGCGGACCGACGACGTGGCCCTGCCTGTCCCGGCCCCGTCACGCCCCGGCCCGGCGGCGCACCTCCGGTACGCCGCCCTGCTGGCCGTCTGTGTGCTGGTCGCGCAGCTGTGTGCCGAGGCCCTGCACGGCCCGCGCAGCTACTGGCTGCCCATGACCGTGGCCTTCGTCTACAAGCCGGACTTCGGCCCCGTGTTCCGCCGCGCGCTCCACCGCTGTGTCGGCACGGTGGTCGGCGTGGCCTCCATCGGAGCGGTGTCGCTGCTGACGCACAGCACGTACGCGCTCATCGGTGTCGTGGCGCTCTTCGGCGCACTCATGGCCGTCGGCGTGCGCCACCACTACGCACTCGCCACGACGGGCCTGACCGCCGTCGTGTTCGTCCTCGTCGACCTGCTCGGTGACCACAGGGCCCTGTACGGGCCGCGCATCCTGGACACCGCGCTCGCCGCCGCCATCGTCCTCGTCCTCCACTTCGCCGTCTGGCCCGGCTCCGCCGCCGGCCGCGCCAACACCCGGACCGAGGCCGCACTGGCCGCCGCTGTCCGTGGCATCCCGCACCCTGCCACCGGCGCCCCGGCGATTCATGGAGCACGCGCTGAACGCGACGGCCGACGATCGCGCATCGATCGCGATCGGCTCGTGACGGGCACAACCCTCATGTGTCCCCGACAGGCACGGCCGGTCGAGCCATCGCCGAACCCACCGATGCATGACAAGGGTGAATGCTTTCATCAATCGGCAGGCATCGGACACACATGCCGGCGTCCGGCATGCGCCGATCCGAGTGCGGGACCTGACCGCAGACGCTCGGAGAGACCGGAGAGCGCTTGTCCGGTCGACGTCCGGACACCGGTTTGACTTGCCGTGCGCCCGTGGGACGCTGGAGTCATGTGAACCGGCAGGGCGAGCACCGCATACGGCCGGGCCCGGCCGACCTGGCTGAGGCTGACGAAGCTCACCGCTCACCACTTTTTGGTGTCACTGACCATGTGCGGCGCAGCGACGACTCGCAGGCGTTCCTTCCCCCGAGAGGACGCGCGATGAATGACACAGGCGACTTCACGCGGTGGCTCAAGGGCCACGTCGAGGAGCTCAACCCCTTGGGGAGCCTTGCCCGTTCCATTGCGAACGACCCCCAATGGCCCGCGGCGGCGGACATTGACACATGCAGGGCCTATCTGGAGAGCCGGGGGGCCGCTCCAGAGCTCATCGACACCCTGCGTGAAGCCTGGGCCGAGTTCCAGTTCCTGCGTCGCTGAGGGCACAGAAGGCAGGGCCGTCTCGTGGCTGCGAAGCGCCGGCCCGATGACCGCCACGTTCGGCAGTGTCACACCAACGCAATGGCCTGGGCCGCGGCGCCACTACAACGAGTCTGATGGGTCGCGGCGCATGCTGCCCTGAGTCAGTGCAGGTCCACCTGGAAGGCGTGCCTGCGGTCGGCAGGGCAGGTGAAGATCCGCAGGTCTCCCCACCGGCCGACGACAACTCCTGTCTCAGCATCGCTGGTCACGGTGAACAGCAGCGTCATGTCTGTGCCGCAGTCACCGCAGCCGAACACTGTCGGGTACGTCAGGTGCCAAGTCGGCCAGCCGCCCAGCTTCCAGCCCGCGAGGCGAGTGATGACATCACGACCGTCACCGGTCTCACGGACCAGCTCCTCCAGCTGCGGACGGAGTTCTGGAGGTAGCTCTTCCCGGTAGGGGAAGTCGGCCAGATGCTCAGCGGTGATGACGCATGCCTGGGGCAGGTAGCCGTCCTCGTCGCACCTCGAGGGCGACGGCGGGGTCGTCAAGCGGCTCGTCACGTCAGCTGCCCGACGCCATCGCATCTCGATCACGGGGCTGACATCGGCCTGCCGGGCCGGAGGATCCCAGTGCTCATTGGGGCACCAAAGGATCTGCAAGAGATCGATGTCGGCAGGCCACCACGGTCCCGGCGCGTCCCGCCGGAAGATCTGGGCGACCGGCACCATGGCCGTGGCAGGTACACCATCAGGGCTGTCCACGTCGGGCAAGGAGCACTCCGGCCACGGTTCGTCACTCGGCCAAAGGAGCGGGCCGCCGATCGAGCTGTTCCCGCGGTCCGGCTCTCCCCGCTCGGGATGGAACACCACGGCGTCGCGCGCGTAGGGAGCGAGCCCGGGAAGCGCGGCGAGTGTCGCCTCGATCGACGGTCTGGAGCTGCGCGTCATCATGCCTTCCAGCCAGTTGGTCATGGATCGCCGGCAGCGTACAGGCCGGCTGTGGAGGGGTTCCCGCTCACACGTCATGAGCGGAGCCACAGCCGGACGGCAGCAACAGTGATCGTGCCAGTCAACTCCCTACGTGTGAGGCTGGGACGAGGGGCTTCGTGGATGGCGTCGTGTATCCCCCGGCGGATCCGCAGGCGGCGGAAACAGTGCGGGGTGGCGAAACTCGCGCTCCACTGCTCAGCGTTGGGCACCCTGGCCCCAGTCGTGCTCCGTTGTGCTCCGCCACGGGCGTTCTGCGGCTTCACTCCGGAGGCCCGGCCCTGAGGAGGGTATCAACCGGGTGACGTCGACGCGGTTGCCACCGGTCGAGTTGACGGTGGGCGGGATGCCCTCGAGGTCCGAGATCAAGTACAGTTTGCCGCCCGTCCCGCCCCGGTCGACAGGGCTTCGTACGGTCTTGGCTCCCCTTGGCGCCGTGTCGCGACCCGTGGCCCGGCCCCTCAGGCCAAGGCCGTCATCGGCCGCACCGCGCACCAGGGTGATTCACTCGGTAATCTACGCTCCACTCATCCGTACTATCTCTATTCCGGGCTGTTCGCGGCACTTGCCGCCGCTGCCGCTTGTGCACCAGCCCGAGCACACAGGCGCGTGGCTGCCTACGCCGGCGCTGGAAGATCTGGCTCAACCGGCCAGGGAACTGGAAAGGGAAACATCATGTCGCAGAGCACAACCGCCGCCACCGGGCTGACGTCGCAGTACGCCGCCCAGGTATCCAGCGACCTCGAGCACAACGTCAAGGAGCAGGAGCGCATCAGCACGGACATCGCTTCCCTGCAGGAGGAGTTGGCATCCCTGCAGCGCGACCACTCCGTGCTGGTCAACGTGCAGCAGGCGCTGGGCGTCACGCCGGCCCCCGTCCGGCCTGCGGCCACACCGGACCACACCACGGTGCCCGCTCCTCGCGAGAAGGCCCCTGCCGAGCCCGGCACCGGAAAGCGGACGCGGGCGAAGAAGTCCGCCGACAGCTCGACGACCAAGAAGGCGGCCGCCGAGAAGCCCGCGAGCAAGCCCACCACCACGGCCACGTCCTCTGCCGCAAAGGCGGCCCAGCCCACGCTGGTCGAACTCATCCGCCGCCACCTGACCGAACAGAGCGAACCGCGTTCCGCCGCGGAAGTGGCCACCACACTCGGCGAGGCCCACCCCGAACGCGGCATCAAGACCACCGTCGTGCGCACCACCCTCGAAAACCTCGTGGCCAGGAACCACGCCCAGCGCACCAAGCAGGGCACCTCCGTCTACTACACCGCCCCCGCCCCGGCCGGACAGGCCGCCGCACCCGCCGAGGACGAGTCACAGCCCGAGCAGGCCGAATAGCCGACACGGCCGGGGCACACGCTGCCGCTGCGGCGGCAGCCGCCCGGCCACGCTCGACACGTCGCCAACCACGGCAATCACCGTGAAACGACTCTCACTTCATGCCGCAACGGGTACGTTCCTGCCAGAGCGCCAGGCCGGCAAAGCGGGAAGACATGAGCGACGACGCGATCGAGCCGGCGGCTGCGGTCCAGGCAGTATGTGAGCAATCCTCGGCGTGATGCCACGCAACGCAGCGGTGCCATGCCTGGCCCGCACCGCATCCGCTCCGGCACGGCCCTGTCCGACTGCTCTGAATCAGCTCTCTGAGGGCTGTTCGAACGCGGCAATGAGGCGGCCCAACTCCTGCCGCTTCGAGTCGGCCGGCCACACTGCCCACGTCCGACGGATGACGGGATCGCCGACCAACGGGGACCATGCCACACCTTCAGGAATGGGCTGGGACCAGTTCGGGCGAGCTCCGCTGCCTGTTGGCTGACAGCAGCACGCCCAACGGCTCCCGGTTGACCAGCATCGCGTCGCACTCCTGCCCGCGAGGGCGCTCCCGCAGCAGTCCCACGTCGAGCTCGCCGGCGCGCAGTGCGGACAGCTGCCCGGACGTCCGGAACAAGCTCGGAAGTCGACCGATGGGGTTGCCGCGCCGCCGAGCCCCCTCGGGCGTGTGGCCGCAGGAAACCCGACCGCGGCCGTGTCCGTGTTCACCGCCCGCGGGTCAGTCGGCGAGCGAACCGAGTTCCTTCTCGAGGTCGGCCTTCGGCCTGGCGCCCGCGATGGTCTTGATCACCTTGCCGCCCTTGAAGAGCTTCATGGTGGGGATGGACAGGACCCCATAGCGGGCCGCGACGGCGGGGTTCTCGTCCACGTTGAGCTTCGCAACGGTGAGACTGGCGCCGTATTCAGAAGCGATCTCCTCGAGCACAGGGGCCACGGTGCGGCAGGGGCCGCACCATGCCGCCCAGAATTCCACCAGGACGGGCTTGTCTCCCTGCATGACTGTCTCTTCGAAGTCGGCGACGGTCACTGTCACGGTGGAGTGAGTCACGAAAATCTCCTTGTACACGATGGTGGTCACCGGGCTGCACACAGCCCGGTCTGAAGGATGTCGGCCGGTCAGGCCGACAGAGCCCCGGGCGCGGCGTACCCATCCGGCGAGAGGGTGCTGCGCTGTTCCGGAAGCTTGGGGGTCGCTTGACGTCGGAGACGATCCGGGGCAGCGGCATGGCGGTCTCCTCCTCATGACGAGACCCCATCCAGAAATGCGTGAACCAGCACCGTTCCATGAGAAAGATGCCACGGCACTCCACTGACGTCAAATGGATACTCTTGACTTTTACCATTAGACTCATCAATGTGGAGGCACGTTGACCGACGTTGCGATCTCCGCATGCCGTGAGGGGCAGGGGTGATCGTGTCGTTCCTGTCGGACGCGTCAGACCACGTGGTCGGCTTCCGGCGGCGAGGTCATGAGGCAGTGGCTGCACAGGTGCAGGACACCACCTGTGCAGCCGCCGTCCCAGGGGCCACGGGCACCTCGCTGCAGCGGACTGCGTAACCGCGGTCTGAGTGGTGGGGCGAGGCGCGCGACGAACGGGAGATACCCCCAAGCCGCCCTGGCGACCGGCACCTGCCCTTCCGGCATCAGTTCCACATTCGTCGATACCCAATATCGTCCCCATGGCCCGGTTGCGCGGGGGGCGCAGGAGGCACCATGCTCACCGCGTTCGCCCGGGCGTTCACGACGCCCGACCTGCGCAAGAAGCTGCTCTTCACGCTCGGCATCATCGCGGTCTATCGGGTCGGTACCCACATCCCGATCCCAGGCGTCAACTACACGTACGTCCAACAACAGGCCTCTGGCGACCAGGGTCTGCTCGGTCTGGTCAACATGCTCAGTGGCGGCGCGCTGCTCCAGGTCACGGTCTTCGCGCTCGGCATCACGCCGTACATCACGGCGAGCATCATTCTCCAGCTGCTGACCGTGGTCATCCCGCGGCTGGAAACCCTGAAGAAGGAGGGCCAGGCCGGCACGGCGAAGATCACGCAGTACACTCGCTACCTGACGGTGGCGCTCGCCGTCCTGCAGGGCACCGGTGTGGTGGCCGCCGCCCGCAGCGGCGACCTGTTCGCCGGAAGCCCCATGTCGACCCGTGTCGTCCCGGACAAGTCGATCTTCATCGCCATCACCATGGTCATCTGCATGACCGCCGGTACCGCCGTCGTCATGTGGCTCGGCGAGCTGATCACCGACCGCGGCATCGGCAACGGCATGTCCATCCTGATGTTCGTCTCCATCGCCGCGACCTTCCCCGTCGGGCTGTGGGCCATCAAGGAGCGGGGCGGCCTGGCCGACGGCTGGATCGAGTTCGGCATCGTCGTCCTCGTCGGCCTGGTCATGGTTGGCCTGGTGGTCTTCGTCGAGCAGGCCCAGCGGCGCATCCCCGTCCAGTACGCGAAGCGCATGATCGGCCGCCGCTCCTATGGTGGTACGTCCACCTACATCCCGCTGAAGGTCAACCAGGCCGGCGTCGTACCCGTCATCTTCGCGTCATCGCTGCTCTACATCCCCCCGCTGGTCGCGCAGTTCTCCGGCGGAACGTCCGAGTGGGAGACGTGGATCCAGGCCAACTTCGTCCATGGCGATAGCCCGATTTACATCACCCTGTACTTCCTGCTGATCGTCTTCTTTGCCTTCTTCTATGTGACGATCTCCTTCAACCCCACGGAAGTCGCAGACAACATGAAGACCTTTGGCGGCTTCATTCCGGGCATCCGGGCCGGTCGACCCACCGCTGGGTACCTCTCGTACGTGGTCAACCGGATCACCTGGCCGGGTTCGCTGTACCTGGGTCTGATCGCTCTCGTACCGACGGTGGCGTTGGCCGGCTTCGGGGCAGGCCATGACTCCCCGCTCGGCGGGACCAGCATTCTGATCATGGTGGGTGTCGGTCTCGAAACGGTGAGGCAGATCGAGAGCCGACTCCGGCAGCTCAACTATGAAGGATTTCTCCGCTGATGCACGATCGACAACTTCCAGGACGGCCTGCTCAAGCAGGTCGTCGGCCCCGCCGAGGCGGGGAACATCGTACGCGCGGCGGGAATCACGAGTTGATCGAGGGACTTGCCCCGCGCGGGGAGTCCGGGACGGCATGAGCGGCACCAGGGCGTATCCGACGGCAGGCCGGGGCCGATCCGAAGCGCGAACTACGGTGAGGCGCTGCGAGGAGCGTTGGCAGACCCTCACCGACGACGTGTGGTCGAGCATCTCTGCGCGAAGAACGAGGAGGTCGAGCATCAATGCGCGTCGTTCGGCCTCAAGGCGTCGAAGCCGACGCTCACCCACCATTTCCGCGTCCTTCGGGAAGCCGGGTCGATACGACTGATCGACTACGGCAACAGCCGCAACGTCACGCCGCGCCGGGCAGAACTCGACGGGTGCGCACTGAGCATGACCGCCGCCTCCCGCGAGGCGGCGGTCTTCCCGCATCCGCGCGTCGGCCCTCTCACGCCGAGCGCGGGTCGTGCTCCCTCCGGCCGTCGCCGTCCGGCGTGTCCGGGGCGGCGTACTCGAAGTCGGGGAAGGTGCTGTGGATCTCCACGACCCGGCCCTCCTCCGCCGATCGCTTGGCGGCCAGCATCACTTCGAGGGCATGGAAGGCGTGTTCGGGGCGGGTGACGGTGCGATCGCCGGTCTCGACGCACTCGATGAGGTGCCGCAGGCCGTCCGTCCAGGGCCAGTTGGGGTCGGTCTCGCCGAAAACCTCCCAGCTCCCCCGCTCATTGGTCCACTGCTCGAAGCCTTCGGGCGCCCAGTCGTCGCCCAGCATCTGGAGGGTGCCCGTGCTTCCGTACAGCTCGACCGCGGGCGAACGGTACTTCTGCATCGTGAACCCCGTGGCTATGGACGCGAAGCGGGAGTCGCCGAAGTCGAGCAGGATGTGCGCGTTGTCGTCGGCGCGGACCGTGACCCGCTCGCCCTCCGCCTCGCGCTTGGGGACGGCGGTGCCGACGAGCGCGGTGACCCGCCGCACAGAGCCGAAGAAGCCGCACAGGCTGGTGAGGTTGTAGACGCCGAGGTCGAACAGGGCGCCGCCGCCCTGCTCGTAGAACCAGCGGCCCCACCAGGGGCCCGACCAGCCGTAACGGGCCCGGGCCAGGTGGAGTTCGCCGATCTCGCCGTCGCGCACCCGGCGGTGCATCTCCCGGTACGTCGGCGACAGCGCGACGTGCGGTGCGCACACCAACTGCCCCGGCGCAGCGGCAGCCGCCTCCAGGAGTGCGGTCGCCTCCTCGACAGAGGTCGCCATCGGCTTCTCGACGAGCACGTGCTTCCCTGCTTCGAGGGCGGCGCGGGCCAGCGAACCGTGCTGGTTCATGCTGGTGAGCACGAGCACGATGTCGACCTCGGCACGGTCGATCAGGTCCTGGGGACGCTCGGCGGACGTGTCGATCCCGAACCGCCGCGCGGCCACCTCCCGCTTGCCGGGGTCGGGGTCGTATCCCGCGATCAGCCGGACGCGTCCTTCCTGGGCGAGCCTGGTGATCAGGGTGGCATAGGGGCCGGAGAAGACGCTTCCGAGTCCCAGGACGCCGATGCTCAGTGCCATTCGGGTTCCTTCCGGGAGTGAGGTGCGAAGGGTGTGGGTCAGACGAGGCGCAGGCGGAGCCGGTCACCGTTCGTACCCGCGGGCCAGGTGACCAGGACCTTGTCGCCGGTGCGGGTCACCTGGGCGTCCGCGTCGGCGACGACGTCCCGGACGGTGGACAGGAGCGCCCTGCCGGGGCCCGCGCCGCGCCGCAGGAGCAGGGTCGAGCCGTCACCGGGGCCGTCGAGTTCGGCGGTGGCCCAGTGCAGTACGGCACCGTCGAGGCGAATGCCCGCGGGCACCATCAGCCCGCTGCGCGCGGGCAGTTCGAGGGGCGTGCCGGGGGCGAACGGCTCTCCTGCCACGTCCAGGGTGAACGTCTGCGGTACGGCGGCCACGTTGACCAGGTGCAGCAGGCGCTGCCCGGTGCCGTCGGCCGTGGTCGTGGCGACCAGGCCGGGTGCCGCACCGTGCGCGACGATGCGGCGACGCACCCCGAGGCGGGCCACCAGCGCGCGCCAGAAGTCGAGGTGGCACGGGTAGTCGCAGGCCATGACGATCGCCCGTCCCCCGCCGTCCAGGGTGACCTCGACGGCGGCCGGGGAGCCGTCGGCGACGTCCTGGACGAGGGTTTCGGTCTTGGTGCCGGGTGTGTCCGTGGTCCGCAGGCGTTCCAGGTGGCCGACCCGGACCTCGGGCTGTGCTCCGGCCCAGCCGGTGGCGCGTACCGAGGCGAAGTAGTGGTCCGTGCTCTCGACGCCCGCGTCGACGGCGAGTCCGAGGGTATCGGCGAGCACCGTGCAGGCGGTGCCGTCGTCGTCGAGGACCGGCAGCCTTCCGTGCAGCAGCAGCCGGCCGCCGTCTTTCAGAAACGCGGCGAGCCGCTCCTGGACGGCGCGGCCAAGGACGGCGGGGGTGGCGAGCGCCAGCGCAGGGCCGGCGGGGTCGAGCGCGGCACCGGCCGAGGTCGGCGCGCCGGACAGATCGACGGCGGCGAAGGAGTGGCCGCCGAGCAGCAGGGCGCGGGCGAGGATGTCGCGCGGACCCATGCCCCGCATCCGCTCGATATCGCGGACCAGTTCGCGTCGGCGTGCGGCGGCCGGGTGGGCGTATTCGGTCAGGTAGTGGTCGGGAACGTAGCCGAGGAGGAGGTCGTCGTGTTCCTCGTCCATGTCGGCCAGGAGGTGTTCGCTGCCGCGTACGGCGCGTACGGCGTCCCGCAGTGCCGGATAGGACTCGTTGGTCCGGCCCTCGGGGTCGACGGGGGCCGCGAAGCCGTGCCGTTCGCCGGTGAACGCGATGCGATCGTTGCCGTCACCGGCGGGGGCGTCCAGCGGCGGGTTGTGGCCGCCGCTGAAGAGGTAGTAGCTGATGAGGCGGTTGCCCTGGGCGACGCAGAGCCGGGTCTTGAGATCCAGGGACTGCGGGCTCGTGCGACGGGTCAGGTCCTCGCCGTGGTCTCCGTCGCCCGCCTCGAACTCCAGTGAGGTCAGGGGCTGGTCGGCATCGTGGACGGCGGCCATGAACGCGTTCATGACGTACAGGTCCGGGACGTTCTCCACGGTCAGGTCGTGGAGGTAGTGGTCGGAGCCGGACGTGGTCTGCGGGACGCCCGCGTAGGAGCGGGACAGTTGGCTGATGCCGATGGGGAACGTACGACCGCGTTCGGCGGCGGTGCCGTGCAGGTTGACCAGGAACGGCACGTCGATGCCGTGCTGTACGGCGGTCTCGCGCAGGTGCCGCAGATAGTCCGCGTAGCGGTCGCGGTGGTGGTCGCCCAGGTCGTGGTGGAGCGCCAACTGCTGTGTCGTCGTACCGCCGTCGGTGCCTCCGGCGCGCCACTGGGCCGCCCATGCGGTCGGGTCCTGCGGGTCAGCGCCGTAGCGCTCGCTCGCCTCCTCGCGGCCCCAGCGCGCGAGGGCGCGGTCCGCCAGGGCGGTCAGGGTGCGGTCGGTGAGTTCCGGGGCGCCGCTGATCCAGGACAGCATCCCGACCTCGTTGTCGAGCTGCACGGCGGCGACGGGGCCGCCGCGGGTGATCTGGCGCTCGGCGAGCAGGGGCAGGATCGTGGCGAACCAGCGGTCGGCCTCGGCGAGATAGCCGGGGTCCAGGTAGTCGAGGGTGCGGGTGGGGGCCGGGGCGCCGTCCCAGCCGCGCGGGATCGCCTCCGGGTGGTCGCGGTAGATCCCGAACGGGATGCCTTCGTTCTTGAGCTCGGCCATGACGAACGGTCCGGGGCGTGCGATCACCAACAGGTCCCGTTCGGCCGCGAGTTCGAGGAAACCGACCAGGTCGCGGTACGGGCTCGTGGTTCCTGTCAGGTCGATCGAGCCGTCGGCGGTCTCGTGGATCAGCCACGGCATGTAGCTGGACACGGCGGTGCATCCGGCGGCCACGAGCTTGTCGAGCCGGTCGGCCCAGTCGCCGCGGTGCAGCCGGAAGTAGTGCACCTCGCCGGACATCACGATCCTCGGGAGGCCGCCCACCAGGAGGCGACGACGGGTCAACTCGACGGCTACACGGCGCCGTTCGAGGATGCGGGAGGTGTCCTGCGGTGCGGGACGGATCTGCGGGGTGTGTGACGATGCGTCTGATGTGTTCACGGGAACGTCCTCACCGGTGATCGTCGGTGGCTCTCAGGTCTGAACTGCGGGCGGGCTGCACGGGTATTGCCATGCGCGCCGGGCCCTGGCTAGGGTCGTGAAATCGCCGTGAAACCGGTTTCAGTGAAACCGGTTTCACGAACATATCGGGAGGAGGGCTGATGAGCAACAGGCGGGTGAGTCTGCGCTGGGTGGCCGAGCAGGCGGGTGTCTCACCGGCCACCGTGTCACGTGTGTCGCGAGGGTCCGCCCAGGTCTCCCCCGAGCTGCGTGACCGGGTGCTGCGGGTCATCGAGGAGTCGGGCTACCGCCCGAACCATCTGGGGCGTGCGCTGGCCGAGGTGCGGCACGGCGCGCTGGGCCTTGTCTTCCCCGGCCTGTCCGGGCCCTACTTCACCGAACTGCTCCAGGGATTCGAGGCCGAGGCGCTGGAGACCGGCGACAGCGTGCTGCTGCTGGCCTCGCACTACCGCGCCGACACCGACGCCAAGGTGATCGACCTCGCCGGCCGTGTCGACGGCATGGCGATCCACGCCGGGACAGTCTCGGACGCGGTGGTGGAAGAGGTCTCGCAGCAGGTGCGGGTGGTGATGATGTGCGGCACCGCGAACCGTTGGAACGCCTCGGTCAGCACCGACAACACCACCAGCGGCGCCCTCACCCGGCATCTGCTGGTCGAACACGGCTACCGCCGGCTGGCCTTCGTCGGGCATCCGGAGGGATCGCCCGACGTGACCTCCCGCTGGGACGCGTTCCTGGCCGCGCACCACGAGGTGGGCGTGGCCCCGCCCGTACAGCCGGTCCGGGTCGGACTCCAGCAGTCCGATGGGGTCATCGCCGCCGAGCGGATCCTCGCCGAGGGGACCCTGCCCGACGCGGTGGTGTGCGCCAACGACGAGACCGCGCTGGGCCTGATGCTCTGTGTGCTCGGCCGGGGCCTGCGGGTGCCCGACGATCTCGCCGTCACGGGCTTCGACGACATGAACATGGCCGCGATGGTGCGGCCCGGCCTGACCACCGTACGCCAGCCCGTCCGCGAGCTGGCCACGACCACCGCCCGTCTGCTCACCGACCCGGACACCCGGCCGGCCGGTGATCTCGTCCTGCCCACCGAGCTGGTGCTGCGCGGATCGTGCGGCTGCCGCCCGGGGGGCTGAGGCGGAGCGGGCATCCGGCACGGACACCGGACACCACCGACGGAGGTATCTCAATGATGAGACGACCGCGCATCAACACCGCTGTCCTCGCGGCCCTGATGACCTCGACCCTGGTCCTCGCCGGGTGCACCGGCACCGAGGACACCGGCAGCGGGGCGAACAAGGACGGCATGATCGCCTACCTCAACTACCCCGGCATCGGCGGCGGCAGCGCTCCCCAGGCCAACTACAACCCGTACCTGGACGCCTCCAGGCTGCGGGCGACAGACTTCGTCTACGAGTCCCTCTACCAGGTCGAGAACAACAGCTGCCACGAGGTCCCGTGGCTGGCGAAGTCCTACACCTGGCAGGACTCCAGGACGCTGGTCTTCGACATACGCGAGGGCGTGCAGTGGAACGACAGCAAGCCCTTCACCGCCGAGGACGTCGCGTTCACCTTCAACATGATCAAGAAGTACGACGTCCTGGACACCCGCGCGGTCTGGCCTGACCTCGAGTCGGTCGCGGCCACCGGCGGCGACAAGGTCACCTTCACTTTCAAGCAGCCCGGCGCCTCGGCGTTCACCCGCATCGCCGCCGTCCCGATCATACCGGAGCACATCTGGTCCAAGGTCGCCGACCCCGCCAAGTTCGCCAACGCCGAAAAGCCGGTGGGCACCGGCCCGATGACGGTCAAGTCCTTCAACCCCCAGCAACTGGTGGTCGAGCGCAACCCGCGCTACTGGCAGGCGGACAAGGTGAAGGTCAAGGAGATCCGGTTCAAGGCGAACAACGGCACCCCGGAGATCGAACAGCTCAAGATGAGCCGCGGCGAGTACGACACCAATGGGATGTTCATCCCGGACGTCAAGAAGTCCTACGTCGACCGCGACCCGGCACACCACCACTACTGGTACGCACCGGGCGGCGTCATCAGCATCTACATGAACCTCACCAAAGCCCCGTTCACGGACTCGGCGTTCCGGCGCGCGCTGACCACCGCCTTCGACCGGCAGAAGGTCGCGGACCGGGCGCAGCTCGGATACGTCAAGACCGCCAGCCAGAGCGGCCTCGTGGTGCCCGGGCAGAGCCAATGGCTGCCGCCTGGCACCAAGGACGAGGACCGCATCGGCTACGACCCGAAGGCGGCCGACGCGGCGCTCACAGCGGCCGGGTACGCCAAGGACGCCCAGGGGCGCCGGCTCGGCAAGGACGGCGAGCCGATCACCTTCAAGTTCAAGGTCCCGTCCACGTACACCGACTGGGTGGCCGCCGCCGAGATCCTCGTGAAGGACCTCAAGGACCTCGGCCTGCAGGTCGACCTGGACCGGACGACGCCCGAGTCCCACGACCAGGACCGCTCCATCGGCCACTACGACATGATCTTCGGCGTGCACGGCGGCGACTGCAACATCTACACCGACTTCGCCTACCCGCTCGGCAGCGCCGGCACCGCTCCGATCGGCAAGCGCGCCTTCAGCAACGAGATCCGCTGGAAGGACAAGGCGACCGACGACCTCATCGACCGGCTGCGGGTCGCGACGTCCAAGGAGGAGCAGAAGACGGCCGTCGCGGGCCTGGTCAAGATCATGGACGAGCAGGTCCCGATGATCCCGATCTGGTACGGCGCCAAGTGGTTCCAGTACGACACCTCCAGGGCCGTCGGCTGGCCGAACGAGAAGGACCCGTACGCCGCGGGCGGTGACAACCTCATCCTGCTCACGCATCTGCGCCCGGCGAAGGACTGACGGGGAATGGCCTACTTCATCCGGCGGGCCGGCTTCCTGCTGGCCACGCTCTGGGCCGCCGTGACACTGAACTTCCTCATCCCCCGGCTGCAGCCGGGGGACCCGGCGCAGGCGCTGCTGTCCCGCCTCGGCGGCAAGACCCAGGCCATCGACCCGGCGCAGCTGGCCGCCGTCCGCAAGATGCTCGGCGCGCCGGACGGCAACCTCCTGTCGCAGTACGGGGACTACCTCGTCGCGCTCTTCCACGGGCAGTTCGGCATCTCCTACACCTACTACCCCTACAGCGTGGGGCATGTCATCGAGCAGGCCGTGCCCTGGACCCTGGTCCTGGTCGGCGTGACGCAGATCCTGTCGTTCGTCGTCGGCACCCTGCTCGGAGCGTGGGCGGCGTTCCGGCGCAACAGCCGGGTCGACTCAGTGATCACGCTGGGGTCGACGTTCGTTGGGACGCTGCCGTTCTTCTGGATCGCGCTGCTGCTCATCTTCGTCTTCGCCATCACCCTCAACTGGTTTCCCGAGGGCGGCGGTTACGGTGGCGGTTCCAGCCCGGGATGGAGCTGGCTGTTCTTCTCGGACGCCTTCCAGCACAGCGTGCTGCCCGCCCTGTCGCTGCTCATCACCGGGCCGATCGGCTGGATCATCGGCATGCGCAACAACATGGTGCAGACCCTCGGCGAGGACTACGCGCGGCTGGCACGGGCCAAGGGCCTGTCGCGGCGCCGGATCGCGCTGACGTACGGTGCGCGGATCGCGATCCTGCCGAACGTGACGGGCTTCGCCATCGCGCTCGGCGGCATTCTCGGCGGCACGGTGCTGGTGGAGAGCATCTTCAACTATCCAGGTCTCGGACGCCTGCTGCTGGAGGCGGTCGGCAACAAGGACTTTCCGCTCATGCAAGCCCTGTTCCTGTTCACCACCGTCGGGGTGCTGGTCGCCAACTTCCTCGCCGACATCACGTACGGGCTCCTGGATCCCCGGGTCCGGCGGACGGAGGCGGGATGACCATCGCCAACACCCCGAGCGCCACGGCGGCAGCCACGGCCGGCGACACCGAGAGCGCCCAGGTCGCCGCGCTCACCGCGGGCCGCTCCAGCCGGCTGCCCGGCTGGTTCCTCATCCTGTGGCGCAACCGCAAGTGCCGGCTCGGGCTGCTGCTTCTGGCCGCGTTCGTGCTGGTCGCGGTGTTCGCTCCGGCCATCGCGCCGTTCGCGCCGCGCGCGGACTCCTTCGCCCAGTCCGAGGCGCCGTCGGGAGCCCACTGGCTGGGCACCACAGCGCGCGGCGAGGACGTGTTCTCGCAGCTCGTCTACGGCGCCCGCACCTCACTCATCGTCGGCTTGGTGGCGGGCACGCTGTCCACGCTGATCGCCACCGCCGTCGGACTCACGGCCGGGTATCTGCAGGGCGTGGTGGACGAGGTGCTGTCGTTCTTCATCAACCTCGGCCTGGTCGTACCGGTGCTGCCGCTGATGATCACCCTGGCGGCGTACGCGCCGGTCAAGGGCCTCGGGCTCATCATCATCGTCATCACCGTCACCGGCTGGGCGTTCGGCGCCCGTGTCAAACGCGCCCAGATCGTCACGCTGCGCACCCGCGACTACGTGACCGCCGCCAAGTTCGCGGGCGACAGCACCGCGCGGATCATCGTGTACGAGATCGCGCCCAACATGATCTCGTTGATCGTGGTGGACTTCATGGGGTCGGCGCTCGGCGCGATCGGCGCCGAGGCGGGCCTGGCCTTCCTGGGCCTGGGCGACCCGGCCACGACGAGCTGGGGCACGATGCTCAACCAGGCCAGTCTGGGCGGCGCGATGACGACCGGCCAGTGGGCGTGGCTCATCGCCCCGGGCCTCGTCCTCGCCCTCCTCGTTACCTCGTTCTCGCTGATCAACTTCGGCGTCGACGCGCTGAGCAATCCGCATCTGAGGGAGGACTGACATGGCCCTGCTCGAGGTCGAGGACCTCACCGTCACCTACAGCCCCCGGGACTCGGCCCCCGTGCGGGCCGTGCACCGGGTCGGATTCCAGGTCGCCGAGGGCGAGTTCGTCGGGCTGCTCGGCGAGTCGGGCTGCGGCAAGTCGACCCTCGGCAACGCGCTGCTGCGGCTGCTGGAGAAGCCCGCCGAGATCACCGGCGGCCGTGTGGTCTTCGACGGGCGGGACATCACACACGCCGGCGAGGACGAACTGCGGCCGCTGCGCTGGGCGGATCTGTCGACGGTCTTCCAGTCCAGCATGAACTCGCTCAACCCGGTGATCACCGTGCGCGAGCAGTTCGCCGACACCTACGCAGCACACCCCGAGGCCACGGGTCCCGACGTCGACGTGCACGAGCGCGCGGGCCGGCTGCTGGAGCTGGTCTCGCTCGACCGCGACGTGCTCAGGCGCTATCCGCACGAACTGTCCGGCGGCATGAAGCAGCGCGTCGCCCTCGCACTGGCCCTCGCCCTGCGCCCCCGGTTCGTGCTGCTCGACGAGCCGACGACCGGACTGGACGTGGTCGTCCAGCGCGACATCCTGGACCGGCTGCGGGATCTGCAGCGGGAGCTGGGCTTCGCCGTCCTGTTCATCAGCCACGACCTCGGCACGGTCATGGAGATGGCCGACCGGGTCATGGTGATGTACGCGGGCGAGATCGTGGAGAACCGGCCCGCCGCCGACCTGGTGGCCACCCAGTTGCACCCCTACAGCACCGGTCTGCTCGGCTCGTACGCCGATCCCCGCGACGAGGACGTGCGGGTGGCCTTCATCCCCGGCCGGCCGCCGGACCTCTCCCGCGAGCACGAGGGCTGTCTGTTCCGGCCGCGCTGCCCGGTCGCCGTGGACGCCTGCCGAACCACTCACCCCGAGCTGCTGCCCGTCGCACGCGGCGAGGCCCGCTGTCTGCGCGTCCAAGACGAGGCGTTCGGGGCCCCAGTGGTGCCGGAGTTCTCCGCCGCCTCTGCGGTCTCCGCCGGGCGCGACCGCAGTGATGACGACGCCGAGCCGGTGCTGGTCGTGGAGCACGCGGGCAAGACGTACCGCACGCGGCAGGGGCTGCGCACCACGGCGGTGCGGGCCGTGGACGACGTGTCGTTCGCGCTGCGGCCGGGGCGGGTCAGCGCCCTCGTCGGCCAGAGCGGCTCCGGCAAGACCACCCTGGCCCGGCTGGTCACCGGGGTGGAACGGCCCACCACCGGAAGCGTGGTCTTCAAGGGCGGTCGCGTGGACACCCTGCGGCGCCGCGGCCTGCGCCGCTACCGGCGGCATGTGCAGCTGGTCTTCCAGGACCCGTTCGCCGCGCTCAACCCGACCAGGACCGTCGCCTACGCGCTCGGCCGTCCGCTGCGCAACCATCTCGGCCTGGACGGCGAGCAGGCCCGCCGGCGCGCCGCCGAGCTCCTTGAGACGGTGGGCATGAGCCCCGCCGAGCAGTATCTGGACAAGCTCCCCGGCCAGCTGTCTGGCGGACAGCGCCAACGGGTCGTCATCGCAAGGGCGTTGGCGCCCGAGCCGGAGGTGCTCGTCGCCGACGAGCCGATCTCGATGCTCGACGTGTCGATCCGCGCCGAGATCATCGAACTGCTCGGCCGCCTGGTGCGCGAGCGCGGCATCGCGATGCTCTACATCACGCACGACCTGCTCAGCGCGCGGCTGCTCGCCGACGAGGTGCTGGTGCTCAACGAGGGCGTCATGGTCGAGCGGGGTCCCACGCGCACGGTGATAGGCGAGACGAAGGACCCGTACACCCGGACGCTGCTCGCGGCCATCCCCCGGCCGGGCGGCCGTTCGCGGTCCGACCCGGCCGGGGTGTGAGCGGGGTCGGCGTCAGGGGCTCACCTCGACCAACACCGCGGACGGCTGCGGCAGTTCGAAGGTGAGGTGAGCCGCGCCCCCGGCATGTTCCAGCGCGGCGGGCTCGGCCGTCAGCCGGTCCGCGGCCCGCAGTCGCTCCCACTGCTCCTCGGTGGGCCAGTTGCCCACGCCGAGGTGACGGGCCAGGGTCGTGACGTCGCCGTGCTCGGCGTCCAGGCGGGTGAGCGTCGCGGTGGCGTCCGCGCCGACGCCGTCGAGGCGCAGCCGGGCCCTGCGGGCCAGGGCGGCGTCGCCCTCCGCCTTGCCCTGGTCGAGCGTGTGGTTCCAGAGCAGGACGACGAGCGAGCCGTCGTCGTGCCGTGAGGCCCACGCCTGGACGAGACCGTCGGCGCCGTCGCCCCGCGCGGTCACGGAGAGTTGCGTGCCGCCGAGGCGGGAGAGCAGGGACAGGGCGTGGTAGCGGGCCTTGGCGATGCCGCCCACCGTGATGAGCCCGAACCCGCCGTGCAGCAGCCGCGGTGGCCGGCCGAGCTCCTCGAAGTGGTCGCTGGCCACCCAGTACGACAGGGCGTCCACGCGGCCCGCCGCCGAGCGCATCCCGTGCAGCAGGAACGTGGCCGAGGAGACGGTGTCGTTGACGGGATGGAAGTGGGACGGGGTGACGCCCCACTCGGTCCACAGCACGCGCGCCGAGCTGCCGTGGCGCCGCAGCGTGGGGCGCAGATCGACAGGCGCGTTGCCGTACGTGTGGGTGGTGACGAAGTCGACCGGCGCGCCGGAACGGGCGGTGTGCTCCAGGAGTTCGTCCACCCAGCCGGCGGCGGCCGAGGACGGGCCACCCACGGCGAGGCGCGGGTCGGCTGCCTTCACGGCGGCGGCGGTCACGTCGTACAGGCGCATCCATGTCTCGCGCGTGCCGGACCAGAAGACGCCTAGGTTGGCCTCGTTCCACACCTCGAAGTCCCAGCCCAGCACCTCCTGTTTGCCGTAGCGGTCCATCAGGTGCCGCACCAGGGCGGTGATCAGGTCGGACCAGCGGCCCCAGTCCCTGGGCGGCGAGACGATCGCGCCGTACTCGAACACGGTCCTGTCGGGATCGCTCGCCAGGTCCCGTGGCATGAAGCCGAGTTCGACACAGGGGCGGAGACCCGTCGCGAGGATACGGTCGTACACCTCGTCTACGCGGGTGAAGTCGTGCACGGGCTCGCCGTCGATCTCACGGTAGACCCCGAGGTCGTCGTGGAGGATCGCGTGGGCGCGCACCGTCCGTACGCCGATCTCGTCGTGCATGCGGCGCAGTGCCGCCTCCAGTTCGGTGCCGATCACGCGGCCGCCGGAGGTGTCGGTACACAGCAGCTGGCTGAGCCGTTCGCTGCCGATCATCGGCTCCCAGGGGCGGGGCAGCGGCGGGCCGTCAGCCGTGGTGTCCACGATCAACTCGACGCGGGGGACGGCGCCGTCGGGCTCGGCCGGGCCGCCCGTCACGAGGACGCCAGGTTCGCCGTGGTCGGTTACGGAGCGGACCGACGCTACAGCGTAGTCGTAGCGGACGCCCGGTTCGCCCGTGGTGTCGACGTACCACGTGTCGGGGATGGCGAGGACGTCGCCGCCGAGGTGGTCCACCGGTCTCAGTGCCTCGCGCGCCGCTCCGGCGGGGGCGCGGTGCACGAGATAGCCGACGGCGCCGTCCACGGGCTGCCAGCGTAAAAGCACATGTCCGGCACCCGGGGTGAGGGTGAGTCCGGCGGGCGGCGGAAGGTGGGGGGCGGCGGCCGCTCTACTGGTCAGATGCTCGATGCCGATAGTCATCGGTCCTCCAGGCGTCGTCGTCGGGCGGGTCGGTCGGGAGAGCCATGGCACGTGAAACCGGTTTCAGGATCACCTCACAGCACCCGCGGGTCAGCTGTCAACCAGGCCGTCCGCTGCCGCCTCAGGAGGCGCGGTACTTGCGCGGCGGCATGCCGAAGTGCGCGCGGAAACGGCGGGAGAAGTGGAACTCGTCGGCGAAGCCCAGGGTGCGGGCGATCTCACGGTGCGTCATGTCCGTATGCCGCAGGAGCGTCGCCGCCGTCTGCAGGCGGCGCGCGCTGCGGAAGGCGGAGGGTGTCTGGCCGACCTCAGCGGTGAAGCGGCGGCGGAACGTGTCGTACGTCAGCCCCGACTCCGCAGCGACGGCCCGCAGTTCGACACTCCTTGTGAGGTCGTCGGACAGCCGGCTCACCGCGTGCGCGACCTCGGGACTGTAGTCGCAACCGGCGCCGGAGCGGGCCTGGCCGCCGTCGGCCGCGTCCAGCAACCAGTCGGCGAGCGCAAGGAGTTGGTGCTCCGCCGCCCGCTGGGAGCGCGGCGGGGTGCGCAGCACGCCGCGCAGCGCCTCGATCGGCGGCACGGGACGGGGGTAGCGCGGCCCGGCGACCGACAGCCCCATCGGCCCGGCCGCCGCGTCGAAGAGCGGGCCGGCGAACACGACGAACAGCTCGGTCCAGCGCTCGCCCGGGTCGGTTCCGTACCAGTGCGGGACACCGGGCGGCACGATCGTGTGCGCGCCGGGCAGCAGCCGCTCGTCGCGCCCTTCGGCGTCCCGGTAGCCGCCCTCGCCGGCCAGCAGCACGGTGAGAACGTACTGGTCCATGATGCGCAGGGACGACGGCATGATCGGTTCGTCGTCCTCCACCTCGCCCGCCAGGACCACCTGACCGAGCCGGGTCACGGGCCCCTCGGAGACCGCGACGACCTTGCGGATACCCATGCCGGGGACTGTACCGGCGCCAGAACGTTCATGTCCGTGCCGCACGCGTACATTCCGCGCCGGCCGCCCGCCGACCTAGCGTCGAAGGCGTCGGGATCACTCCCGTACGCAGCGCGAACCCGTATCTCCGCATGCCCTCATGCCCGAGGAGGCCCCATGGCAGCGACCGACGCCGTACGCAGCGATCTGGTGACGCCCGAACTGCGTCGGCAGTACCGGGACGAGGGCTACTTCGTCCTCGAACGGGCACTTACCGACGAGCAGTTGGATCTGCTGCGCGGCGGCGCGCAGTACTCGATCGACCGCCTGGACGCGGAGATGGACAGGTTGGGGACGGATCGGATCGGCATCAACCACCGCGGCAAGCGCTACTTCAGCAACATGATCTACCAGCACCGGCCGGAGCTGCAGCAGTTCCTCTTCAGCGACACCGCCGCCCAGATCTGCCGGGCCACACTCGGCGAGGACGCGTATCTGTTCTGGGAGCAGTACGTCATCAAGGCAGGTGATCCGGAGACCGCCTTCGCCTGGCACCAGGACTCGGGCTATGTGCACGAGGACCACGAGCCGTATGTGACGGTGTGGATCGCGCTCGACGACGTCACCCTCGACAACGGCCCGGTCTATCTGCTGCCGTACTCGCGCTCCGGCATCAAGTCGTACGTCAAGCACATCACAGACCCCGCGACCAACGACCGCGTCTGCTACTTCGGTTCCGACCCGGGCGTCCCGATGACGGCGCCGGCGGGCTCGATCGTCGTTTTCTCCAGCGTCGTGATGCACCGTAGCGGCCCGAACCTCACCGACCGGCACCGGCGCGTCTACATCGCGCAGTATTCCAAGGAGATCATCACCGCCAAGGACGACGCGGCCACGCCGCAGGGCGCGGTCGACCGCTTCCTGGAGGGCGGGAAGGTCGTGGCGGAGTTCTGAGCGGGGAGACGACCGGACCGAGAGAGGAGATCCGATGAGTGAAGCCGCCCGCCGGCCGACGCCCCGCCCCACCTACGACCACCCGACGGTGATCCGGCAGCAGGACGCGGTGCGCCATCTGTGGGGCGACCCGGGTGGCTCCGGGCACGTCAGCGACCTGGTGTACGTGTCCTCCGCAGACCTGCACGTGCTGCAGTTCACGCTCACCCCGCGCGGGCGGTACGTGCACTCGGCACTGAACCCCACCGTGTTCGCGGCCGACGTGGCCTACGTCGTGCTCGAAGGGGAACTCGTACTCGTCGACCCCGAGCACGGCGAGGTCCGCCCGCTGACGGCCGGTGAGGTCGGCTTTTTCCGCCGGGACACCTGGAACCACGCGGTGAACCCACGCCATGAGCCCGTCCGCGTACTGGAGTTCTTCGCTCCTCCGCCGTCACGCAACACCGCCTCGCCGTACGCACGCAACAAGCCGCTGCTCGCCGAAACCCGTTACCGAGACGCCCGTTGGGACGGGCGGTGGCCGGCCGCCGCGCCGGACCGGGAGGCCGCCGCGCGGATCCACGTGGTTCGCGAGGCGGACCGGCTGCACTGGCTGCCGGAGGACGACGGAGGCCATCTGGCGGGGACGGCGGTCGACACCGAGTATCTGACCGTCACCCACGGCCGGCTGTCCCCCGCGCACTCGGGCCAGGTGCACACCACATCCGACGAAACCGTCCTGTACGTCACGGACGGCGCCCTCCACCTGCATCTGCCCGAGCACGACGGCCCGGCGTGGCACCGCGTCGGCCCGGACGACGCCGCCTATCTGCCGAAGGGCACGGCGTACCAACTGGTGGACGTCGACGGCCGGGGGGCCCGCTTCTGGGCGGGCGCCGGGCGAGTGCCGGACGGCTGGCAGCCGTGAGTGCGCCGGTGGTCGTGGCCCTCGACATCGGGGGCACCACGCTCGCCGCCGGTCTGGTGGCCGCGGACGGCATCGTCCTGCACTCGGCCGCGCACCCGGCGGTGCGAGGGGACGGCGGGCGGGATCCGGGGCTCGCCGGCACGGTCGCAGTCGCGCGGGAGATGACCGAGGCGGCCGCCACCCTCGGCGCGCCGGTCGTCGCCATCGGCGCCGGGTTCCCCGAATACGTCGCCGACTCGGGCCGCTTGACCAGCCGCGAGGTCCTCGACTGGGCGGTCCAGCCCGCTCGGCTGCTCGCCCCGCTTGCCCCGGGGCGGCCGGTGACGGTGGAGTCGGACGTCCGCTGCGGCGCACTGGCCGAGGCCCGGCTCGGCGCCGGGCGCGGGCTCGGCTCGTTCCTGTACGTCTCCCTGGGCACCGGGCTGTCCGCCGCGTTCGTGCAGAACGGACAGGTGTGGGCGGGGCGACGAGGCGAGGCCCTGGCGCTGGGGGCCTGGGAGGTACCCGCCTCCGTCGACCCGGACTTCTCCGCCGCACCGAGCGGCGGGCGTACGCCGACTCTGGAGGAGTACGTCTCCGGCGCAGGCATCGCCGCCCGGTACGCGTCCGCCACCGGTGCCCCCGTCACCGGGGCTCGCGAGGTGGCGTCGCGGGCCGCCGCCGGCGACGGTACCGCGGCCGCCGTGCTCACCTCGGCCGGCCGGGCCCTCGGCACCGTACTGGCCTGGGCGGTGGCACTGCTCGACCCCGACGCGGTTCTGCTCGGCGGCGGACTCGGCACCGCCGGTGGGCTGTTGCACGACACAGCCCAGGACACCTACGCCGCACACCACGCACGCCCGGATCCACCCCCGGTGCGCCGCGCCCTGCTCGGCGACCGCTCCGGCCTGCTCGGTGCGGCGCTGGCCGTGTGGGAGCGGCACGAGCTCACCGGGGACGCCGTGCCCTCCGTGTGACCGCTGACGTTCCTCCCCCTCACTTCCTCCGACCAAGCCTCCGGTCCTGGGCACCCGCACTGCGGGGGGGCGGATCGAGGGGGAACACGGCAGCATCATGAGCGCTCCCTCGGTGTACGCCGTCGCCGAGCAGGCGGGTGCCTCCATTGCGACGGTCTCCCGCACCTGCCGCAACCCGGACGCCGTGCGCGCCGCCACCCGAAACGGGTCCTGGCCGCCGGGCGGGAGCCTTGCTACGTGCCCAGCGGCGGTGCGCGCGGACTCGCCGGCCGGGCGACCGTGGTGCTCGGACTGGTCTTCCCCGACTCCATGACGCCCTCGCCGAGACGCGCTGACGGTCGACAGGCCCGAGCCGACGCTCTGTTCCGACCAGGTGCGGATGGCGGACCGTGAACGGACGCCTGTGGGAGGGGGGTTGCCGGTGACGGTGACACCGGACGCGAGCTGCGGCCGCGCCGGGCCGGTGACCACCGCCGGCATCGCGTCCGGTCAGAGTTCGAAGACGCCGTACCCGAAACCCTCGGCCCGGATCCGTCCGCCCTCCACGCTGACGCCGTGCGCCACCAGGGGAACGGCCTCGGCCACGGTGGCGCCGGCCTCGGCACCGTCCCGGCCCGGGTTGACCACCACGAGATAGCGCCTGCCACGGACGTACACCAACGGGTAGCCGGCATGCAGGACCTCCGTGCCGCCCGCGGCGCCGAGCTCCGGGGTGGCCTTGCGCAGCGCGATCAGGCGGCGCACCAGGTACAGCAGGGAACCGCCGTCGGCGCGCTGGGCGGCGACCGTCGGGCGACCGGGGTCCGGGTCGAGGGGGAGGTAGAGGCGGTCGGCAGGGGCGGTGGAGAAGCCCGCGTTCGGGGTGTCGTCCCACTGCATGGGGGTGCGGGAGCCCGCACGGTTGTAGCGGGGGCCGAGGCGGCTGCCCTCCTGGTTCGGCAGGCCGGGCACGTACCGCATGCCGATCTCGTCGCCGTAGTAGATGGCCGGCAGCGTGGGCCAGGTGAGCAGGAACACGAAGGCGGCGGGGAGTTGTTCGGTGGTGCGCGGGCCGCAGGCCAGTCGGGAGAAGTCGTGGTTGGCGCTGGGGACGGCGACGAATCCCGCGTCGCCCACGGCGTCGGCCGCCGCACGCCAGTCCTCGATGAATGTGCGCGGGGAGCCCTTGCCGTCGGCGTCGAAGTAGGCAGCGTGTGGCTCCCACTGCTCGTTCACCGTACCCGCGGAGTTGTTCCACAGCGAGCGCAGCGCGAGGCCGTCGCCCTTCGGGCCGAACTGGAGGAGGAAGTCGGCGTGGAAGCCCGCGGAGACGGAGGTCGCCGGGTCCCCCCACTCGGCGAGAAGGGCGGCGTGCGGGTGCCGGGCGTCCAGCCAGGTGCGCAGTTCCCGCCATAGCGCCACGGTCTGCGCCTGTCCGGGGTCGTCCTTGACCAGGGAGGCCGCCATGTCGACGCGGAAGCCGGACAGACCGAGGCCCAGCCAGTGGTCCATGATCTTGCGCAGCGCCTGCCGGTTGGCGCGCGGGCCGTCGGCGTCGACGGGGAGCCGCCAGGGCTCGGCCTCGTTCGTCCGGGCGTAGCCGAAGTTGAGGGCGGGCTGGGAGTCGAAGAAGTTCGGCAGGTAGAAGCCCGGCCGCGTGCCCGGCGAGGCCACGAAGCCGGCCGGGGCCGCGGCCGGTTCGGCCAGATGATGTGGCTCGGCCCAGATGTAGCGGTCGTCGGTCGGATCGTCGGCCGACGCGGTGAACCAGGGGTGCCGGTCGGAGGTGTGCCCGGCCACCAGGTCGAGCAGGACGCGGATGCCCCGGTGCCCGGCCGCGTCGGCGAGCCGGGCGAGGTCGTCGTTGGTGCCGTAGCGCGGGGCGACGGTGAGGTAGTCGGCGACGTCGTACCCCGCGTCCCGAAACGGTGAGGTGAAGCACGGGTTGAGCCAGACGGTGTCGACGCCGAGCCAGGCGAGATGGTCCAGTTTGGCCTCGATGCCGGCGAGGTCGCCGATGCCGTCGCCGTCGGAGTCGGCGAAGCTCTGCGGATAGATCTGGTAGAGGACGGCGTCGGCCAGCCACTCGGAGGCCGGGCGGGTGGACGTCATCGTGGCAGGGGTCCTTCCCTGAGGGCGGTGTGAGGGGCTACGTGCGCGAGCGTACGGTGCGCGGGCGGGTTCGGAAACCGGTTTCAGCCAGGTCGGTCCAGACCCTTGCCCACCCCCTCTGAATGCGCTTACATTCAGGCCGCGCAGAACACCGAATGCTCGGACGGCGGATACGGCGACCGGTACACGGCCAACGGCAACCTCACACACCGACGAAGAGGTCACGACGTGACGCGAGCGTACGAAGACAAGGTGAAGGACCTGCTCGGCCGTATGACGGTCCGGGAGAAACTGGGCCAGGTCCAGCAGTTGGCGTGGACCGGCGAAACCGGTCCGGGCGGCGGCCAGACCGCGCGGGCGGAGGCCGCGGCCCGTGCCGGACTGCTCGGCTCGGTGCTCAACATCCACGGCGCCCGGCACAGCAATGACCTGCAGCGCATCGCCGTCGAGGAGTCCCGCCTCGGCATCCCGCTGCTCTTCGGCCTGGACGTGATTCACGGCTTCTGGACCGCCTTCCCGATTCCGCTCGCTCAGGCGTCGAGCTTCGACCCGTCGGTGGCGCGCCGGGACGCCGAGGTGTCCGCGCGGGAAGCCCGTTCCAACGGCGTGCACTGGACCTTCTCGCCCATGGTCGACGTCAGCCACGAGCCGCGCTGGGGCCGCATCGCCGAAGGCTGCGGCGAGGACCCTTATCTCACCGCCGCGTTCGCGGCGGCCAAGGTACGTGGCTACCAAGGCGCGCCGGACGGCGGTGAGTTGCAGCGCGGCGACCGGATCGCGGCCTGCGCCAAGCACTTCGTCGCCTACGGGGGCGCCGAGGGCGGCCGCGACTACAACACGGTCGACGTCTCCGAGCAGCGGCTGCGCAACCTCTATCTGCCGCCGTTCAAGGCGGCGGCAGACGCCGGGGTCGCCACCTTCATGGCCTCGTTCAACACGGTTGGTGGAGTCCCCGCGCACGGCAACACCCACACGATGAACGAGATCCTCAAGGGCGAGTGGGGCTTCGAGGGTTTCGTGGTCAGCGACTACACGGGCGTCGAGGAGCTGATCGCGCACGGCTTCGCGGCGGACGGCGCTGACGCGGGCGGGCTCGCGCTGACCGCCGGCCTCGACATGGAGATGGTGTCGACGAACGTCGCCGACCACGGCGAGGCGCTGCTCGCCGACGGCCGGCTCACGATGGAGCGCCTCGACGACGCGGTGGCACGCATCCTGCGGCTGAAGTTCGCCCTGGGTCTGTTCGACGCCCCGTACACCGACGAGTCGGCGGCGATCGCCGGACCGACCGCCCCCGCACGCGCCACGGCGCGAGAGACCGCCGGCCGGTCCATGGTCCTGCTCCGGAACGAGGACTCGCTACTGCCGCTGAGCCCCTCCGTCGCCTCGATCGCCGTAGTCGGCCCCTTCGCCGACTCCACGGCCCTGCACGGCACTTGGGCAGGTCCCGGCGCGCACCGGTTCCCCTCCGTCAGCATCCTGGACGGCGTACGCGAAGCGGCGCCCGGCGCCGAGGTCAGGCACGCCGGACAGATCCCGGCCGAGGCGGCCGCCGCCGCGCGGACCTCGGACGTCGCGGTCGTGGTGGTCGGCGAGGACCCCGAACTGAGCGGAGAGGCGGCCGTGCGCAGCGACATCGGGCTGCCGCCCGGTCAGGAGGAGCTGATCGCTGCCGTCGCCGCGACCGGCACGCCCTTTGTGGTGGTCCTGGTCAACGGCCGGCCGCTTGTGCTGGGCGACTGGCTGGAGTCCGCGGCCGCCGTGCTGGAGGCCTGGCATCCCGGCCTCGAGGCCGGTCACGCGGTGGCCGACGTGCTCTTCGGCGCGGTCGACCCGGGCGGCAGACTGCCGGTGACGTTTCCGCGTGCCGTGGGCCAGATCCCCGTCTACTACAACCACGAGAACACGGGCCGCCCCTACGACCCCACCCGGCCGGACGAGAGGTTCGTCTCCAAGTATCTGGACCTCGAGCACGGGCCGCGCTTCCCCTTCGGACACGGCCTCGGCTACACGACGTTCACCGTCTCGGAGCCGGAGCTGAGCCGCGACACCGTCGCCCGGGACACGCTGGAACGCGGCGAGACGGTCAACGTGCGGGTGACGGTCACCAACACCGGTGCACGTACGGGCGACGAGGTCGTGCAGCTCTACGTCCACGACGTGACGGCGAGCATCACACAGCCGGTGCGCCGGCTGCGCGGCTTCGAGCGGGTCACCCTGGAGCCGGGCGCAAGCACCACAGTGACGTTCCGGCTCGGCACGGAGGACCTCGGCTTCTGGACCAACGACCCGGCGGGGACCTTTGTCCTCGAGCGCGGCCGTATCGACCTCTACACGGGGAAGAGTTCGATGACGCGGACGTACCGGACGCTGACCATTGTCTGATCCGGCATGGTGAGGTACAGCGCGGCATCACTCCCACCGGGAGCCGGTGCGGCCCGTGCGGTGCGAGGAGCGTCTGCTGATCAGCTAAGCGATCCCGTGCGAACCGTA
>NZ_JAYWVC010000350.1:0-5020 GCF_036281785.1 Streptomyces chiangmaiensis
CGTGTGCCGAGCGAGAGCCAAGCTCGGCGCGCAGCGCACTATCTCGCCTTTCGTGTCACCGGGCAGGTTCCGTCCCGGCTGGTGTCGAGGGAGTAAGACCGCCCAGGTCGCTGACCTGGGCGGCTTCCTGAGCCAGGAATCCCCCTGCTTTGGCTGGGGGAGGGTTCAACAGTGCGGGTCTGTCACCTCCTTCGTAATCTCAACAGCACCATCATCACCGTGCCATCGCAACTGGCCACCGCGTGAGAGCAGTAGACCGCTCTATCCGGCTGGGGCAGTGCTTTGCCGTGTTGGACACCTCCTTCGGGAAGGTCCTCACCGTCAAACTGGCGCTGGTCATGGCGGTGTGCGTGCTCGCGGTGGCCGCGCGGTGGCGGATGGCCCAGGCCCAGCGAACGGCCGGCCGCCCGGCACGGGATCCGCGTGCCCCACGCTATCGGCCGCCACCTGCGGAACAGCGCCACCACCGCCACCAGCCACGCGGCTGTCTCGGCCGCTGCGAGGCCGGGCTCGCGGCGGCGGTGGTGTCGGAGGGGTTGCGTGCTCATCCGGCCGGCGTCTCCGCCGTGTGGGGGGCCGGTGCTGACCACGATGCACTTGGCTGCGGCGGCGCTCTGGACCGGTGCGTTGGTGCACCTCGTGTGGGTGGGTATCGCCCGCCGTTGGGACTCCGGCTTCCGTGGCGCGCTTGGCGGCTACGCCCGTCTGGCGCCGGCCCTCGTGGTCGTGGTGCTGCTCACCGACGCCCTGTCCGGGCTGCTGCTGATCTCGCCCTCCGAGCTGCCACTGCGTTTATGGGCTATGCGCTGCCGCCGGGCACTTGCAGCTGGATGAACCGGCCGTGCCAGGTGTGGTGCCAGACCTGGCCGGTGGTCGCGTTGACCGAGAGCACGCCGACGATGTGGTCGTCGCGCAGGGTGTGCAGGGTGTAGTAGCCGGGGAAGTGGTCGGGTTCGGCGGCGTGCAGCTCGGTCTGGTGCTTGCTCAGCCGGCGGCCGGCGATCCGCACCGCCTGGTCGGGCTCCCCTCGCCCGCACAAGATCCGTCAGCTCCACCGCGGAAGCACCGCGGATGTCACCCTGTCGCGTTGATCACTGCATCGAGTGAATCCGGGCCCCGGATGGCGGATTCCAGAGGCCCGGTCCGGCTGCCGGAGGTTCCCTTAAGAGGCCAGCACGGAGGTATGCATGCAGCACACGCTCATCACGGTCGGGCCTGCGACGCGTCGCGGCCTGGGCGCTGTCGTGCTGCTTGCTCTCATGGCACTGCTCCACGCATCGTTCAGTCCCGGCGCCTCCCACCTGTCGGTTCTCGGCCCGGACGGCTGTCGTCGGCAAACCGCGGAAGCCGGTGTGTCTGGCTGCCCGGTCGGTCCACCGGCCGTCGTGAGGGTATCGGCCGGCGAAGACCACCGTGGCGGCGGTATCTATCCCTCCTGCGGCGCGTCCGGCTCGGAGCAGCGCCGACACACCTTCTGCTTCGCCGTACACCTGGCGCCGTCCGCCATGCGGGAGCCCGTCTGTCCCCTACCTCACCCCGTGTCGCTCTCCACGCGAGACACTTTGCGGCTCGCCGCCGCTTCCACTTCCGTCGTCCTGCGCTGTTGAGGAGAACCGGCCGTCCATGCCTTGGGCACGGGCGGGCCTGTCGTCACCCTTTCCCGACCAGCACCGCAGGAGAACTCCATGCGTATGGACGGCTGTGCCGCCACGGGTGCGCTCATGGGCGCCGAAATCGCCTGTACGGGCACCCCACCGCCCAAGGTACGGACGGACGAGTCCGCCGCGGCACGGGCTGCCGCCGTCGCGCGGGATCGCATCGGTGCCGATGAGGCACCGGCACCGCCCGCGTCGCGGCGACGCCCACCCGACGTCGTGGCAACGACTTCGGCCGACGCACGGCGGGTGCCGGACGGCCCCGATCAGGTCCGTAGCCTCGCCGGCGGGATGCACCCGGCGAAGGCCGTCGAACCAGGTGATTGCCCGCGACATGTGGGAGCCCGGAGCCGTGAGCCGCTGACGTTCTGGCGTCGGCACCAACTCGGCGTCGGGCGTGCGGTGATGATGCGGCGAGTGGCGGCCGCGGTGGTGCTGCTGGCCGTAGCGGTGCTGATGAACTTCATGACATCCCATCACTCCCCGTCCGCCTCGAGCGCGGTGTCCGCGATGGCGCCTGCAATCGAATCGGAGTCCAGGAAACCGCACGGCTCCGCCTTCCTGCCTCCGCACGTCGGAGCCGCCGCACAGCACCACGAGACCGCGGCCGAAGCCCCGGCTCGGCCGCCTCGCACGGACCACCATCTCGAACGGCTGGCACTGGCCGCCGACGCCGTGCCGCGAGCCGCGGCAGCAATGCTCGCCGAGACTGCGCCCCACAGGGCGCACCCCCGCACGGCGAGAGAAGCCTGTAACCCCGGCGCCGGGCGCACGCCCGACTCGGCCACCCTGCAGACGTTCCGCCTCTGACCGGCAGCGTGCCGCACGCATCCTGACAGCTCCCTCCGTCCGTCACCGGCTCACAGCCAACGCACCGTCGGTCAAGGCCTGTCGAGTATCTGGATGCCTCAACACGCATTCTTCGCTCCTCCTGTCCTGATACGAGAGCCCCACGAAGAGTCACGAGCCGATTCATGCAGACCCTCATCGGGCGCTCGCGCCCGCTCCCCGACAAGATCTCCGCCAGGCAGGAGGAGTTCGCCCGCCCGGCCGGAGCACAGGGGCCGCAGGCCCCCTTCGTCCTGCCGCTCCGTTCACCGGCGCCCACCGTGGCGAGCTCTACGCGTTGCGTACCGCGGGAAACCTCGCCCCCCGCGACCAGGCATGCGGCCTGCGGTGTCGCGGCCTCCCTCCCATGCACCTTCCGCACTTTCAAGCCCCTGTGACCGACCGCAGCACCCCACACGTGTCCGTCCTGGGTCGCGCCTCTCGCGACGTTCCTTCGCCCCCATACCCGAAAGAACGCCCATGACCTCCCATTTTTCATCCCTGCGCAGCGCTCTGCGCACCGACGTCACCTCCTCTCTGGTCGTCTTCCTCGTCGCCTTGCCCCTGTGCGTCGGTGTCGCGATCGCCGCCGGTGTCCCGGCCGAACTCGGCCTGATCACGGGCATCGTCGGCGGACTGGTCACCGGGCTGCTGCCCGGCAGCAGCCTGCAGGTGTCCGGCCCTGCCGCCGGACTGACGGTCCTGGTCTTCACCGCGGTCAAGGACTATGGTCTGGCCGCGCTCGGTGTGCTCGTCCTGCTCACCGGCCTGCTGCAACTCGCGCTCGGGGCCCTGAGGCTCGGACGCTGGTTCCGGGCGATCTCGCTGTCCGTGGTGCACGGCATGCTCGCCGGCATCGGACTCGTTCTCATCGCCGGGCAGTTGTACGCGCTCGGTGACCGCGAGGCGCCCGGCAGCGGTACCTCCAACATCGCCGGCCTGCCGGGCCACGTCGCCGACGTGGCCGCATCCCGCCCGGCTCTCACCGCGATCGGCGTCGGCATCGGCACCATCGTCGTGATGACCCTCTGGAAGAAGGTCCACGGCCGGGCCCAGCTCCTGCCCGGCCCGCTGCTCGCAGTGGGCACGGCGACCGCCGTCACCGCCGTCTTCGACCTGCCGGTGAAGCGGGTGGAGGTCACCGGGCTCGTCGAGGCCGTCCAGCCGCCCGGACTCGGTGAGTTCATCCGTCTGGTCGATGTGGGCGTGGTGGCCACGATCGTCACCTTCACGCTGGTCGCCTCCGCCGAGTCGCTGTTCAGCGCGGCGGCCGTGGATCGCCTGCACGAGGGTCCGAAGACCGACTACGACAAGGAGTTGATGGCACAGGGGGCGGGCAACGCGGTCTGCGGGTTGCTCGGTGCCGTGCCGATGACTTCGGTGATCGTGCGCAGCGCCGCGAACGTCCAGGCCGGCGCCCGCACCAGACTCTCCCGCGTGCTGCACGGCGTATGGCTGCTGCTGTTCGCCGCCATCCTGCCCGATGCCCTCGGGATGATTCCCACCGCCGCGCTCGCCGGTGTGCTGATCCATGCCGGTTTCAAGCTGCTGCCCTTGAAGGAGCTGGGTCCGCTGTGGCGCGAGCACCGCGGTGAGGCCGTGATCCTGGTGATCACCGCGGGCGCGATCCTGTTCACCAACATGTTCGAAGGCGTCCTGGTCGGCCTGGTCCTGGCCGTCACGAAGGCGGCCTGGGAGGTGTCCCACGTCCACATCGACGTCGCCGACTCCGGTGAGGGACGGGTGCGCGTCCGTATCCAGGGAAACGCCACCTTCCTGCGACTGCCGCGCATCCTGGACACATTGGAGAACCTGCCCGTGGATCGGTCCGTGGAGCTCAACCTTGCCGGTCTGCGCCACCTCGACCACGCCTGCATGACCGCCTTGCAGAACTGGGCGGACCAACGCAATGCGCGCACCGTCCCGTCCGACCGCGCTCCCGCGACGTGACCTGTGGCCCGGGGGGCCGGTGCTCCGGTCGTCCCCCGGGGTCTGGACCTGGTCTTCGTCGGCACCGCCGTCGCCACGCATCGTCGCGGCGACGGGGAAGGCCGGACAGGGGCTGTTGCGCGCCCACACGCCCGACCCGACCCTCCAAGTGGCCGGCTCCGGTGGAACGACGGGTGACCCCGTCCACTGCGAGGATCGGCACGGCCTCTCCACCGGTGCGAGCCGCACGTCCCTGCGTCGGGCCGCAGCGGCCCCCTTGCCGGGTCACTGGTGCAGCAACCGTCACCGCCCTCGACGAAGGGTGGTGCTGAGCACGGGACGAGTTGCTTCGCTGGTGCGGGCGAGCGGCGGCGCGATCCTGGGGGGCCGGTCAGACGCGGACACCGAACATGAACGGCCCGCCGATCGTGTCCATCGACTCGTACCGGACGACCGTCCCGGTGCGCGGTGCATGCAGGATCTGACCGTTGCCCGCGTAAAGGCCCACATGGTGGAGGTCATTGAAGAAGAAGACCAGGTCGCCGACCCTGAGGCTGCTGGTCGAGTAGATGCGGGTGCCGGCGTTGGTCTGCGCCTGTGAGGTGCGT
>NZ_JAYWVC010000351.1:0-5011 GCF_036281785.1 Streptomyces chiangmaiensis
GCTCCACCGTGACATGGGAACGGCAATCGCGCAGCTGTCCTGACCATGTCTGCACCACCCAGGCGCCAGCGGGGTGTCCGGACGCCGGGGCGGTTGTCGTTGACGACACCGGCGTACTCGGGGTGCTCGTAGATGAAGGAACGGCCCATGGGCAGACGATCTCCATGCGGGCAACGTGTTCGTCAGCGTCAGAGCGCTGACGCCCCGGCGCCGGCCAGGACCGTGCTGTTGTGTCGGCTCGCGCGATCGTCCCAGTGACTCAGCCGTCGAAGCCGGCGTCGCAACGCCCGATTACTGACCCGATCGGGCCCTTGCCTTGTCTCTTTCTCTGGATGTTTCTATGACGGCGTCGGGCTCCGGTACGTGAGGCCGTCCGGTATGACCGACTGGGTGGAGGTCGTATATGTACTGCAAAACCGCAGCTCAAAGGCCATTCGGTCGACATCGCTGCCCTGCGAGGTAGTCGTGTGACATTGGTCACCTCACATTCGCAGGGCCCAGGTCGTCGTAACTACAGCACTGCCCGACCACGAACCGATCACGCAGTCCCGAGAGAAGAGCTCAAGGTGACGATCACCAACGCCACAGACCAACGCGAGTCACCCCGAGGAGAGCGACTAGCGGACTGGGCGGACGCCCGGCTTGGCCTATACACCATCGCCAAGGCCAACATGCGGAAGATCTTTCCAGACCACTGGTCGTTCATGCTGGGCGAAGTCTGTCTGTGGAGCTTCGTCGTGTTGGTCCTGACCGGGATCTACCTGACATTCTTCTTCCATCCGTCGATGAACGAGATCGTCTACCACGGCAGTTACGAGCCGCTCAACGGCGTCGCCATGTCCGAGGCCTTCGCCTCCACCCTCGACATCTCCTTCGACGTGCGCGGTGGCCTGCTCATCCGCCAGATGCACCACTGGGCCGCCCTCATCTTCGTCGCGGGCATGCTCGTCCACATGATGCGCCACTTCTTCACGGGCTCCTTCCGCAAGCCCCGCGAAGTGAACTGGGTGTTCGGCTGGACCATGCTGGTCCTAGGTATGTTCGAAGGATTCGTCGGCTACTCCCTCCCCGACGACCTGCTCTCCGGCACCGGACTGCGCTTCGTGGAAGGCGCCATCCTTTCCGTGCCGATTATCGGCACCTATCTGTCCATGTTCCTCTTCGGCGGAGAGTTCCCCGGCACCGAACTTGTCCCGCGGTTCTACTCAGTACACATCCTGCTGTTCCCCGGCCTCATTGCTGCGCTGATCGTCGTCCACATGATCCTGCTCGTCTACCACAAGCACACCCAGTGGACCGGCCCCGGCAAGACCAACCACAACGTCGTAGGCATGCCCTTCCTGCCCGTCTACCTCGCCAAGACCACCGGCTTCTTCTTCCTCGTCGCCTCGGTGATCGCCGTCATCTCGGCCGTCGCCTCCATCAACCCCGTGTGGACCTACGGCCCTTACCGCCCCGACCAGGTGTCCACGAACGCCCAGCCAGACTGGTACATGGGCTTCTCTGAAGGTCTCATCCGCATCATGCCAGGGTGGGAAATCAACGTGGCGGGACACACTCTCGTCCTCGGCGTGCTGATCCCTCTGATCGTGTTTCCGATCATCCTGCTGGTCATCGGCCTCTACCCCTTCTTCGAAAGCTGGATCACCGGCGACAAACGCGAGCACCATCTCCTCGACAGGCCGCGCAACCGGCCGGTCCGTACGGGCCTTGGTGTCGCCTGGCTGAGTGTTTACTTCCTCCTTCTGATCGCCGGCGGTAACGACCTTTTCGCCACCCGCTTCCACCTCTCCATCAACGCCGTCACCTGGTTCATCCGCGTCGCGCTGTTCGTCGTCCCCGTAGCCGCCTTCCTCATCACCAAACGCATCTGTCTCGGCCTCCAGAACCGTGACAAGGAGAAGGTCCTCCACGGCAGGGAGACAGGCATCATCCGTCGCCTGCCCCAGGGCGAGTACGTCGAGGTGCACCAGCCTCTCTCCCCGGCAGAGCAGCACACGCTGACCGCCCACGAGCAGTACCAGCCCCTCGACCCCGGGCCAGCCGAGGACGCCAACGGCATACCGCACAAGCTCTCCCGCCGCGAGCGGTTCAGGACGCGCCTGTCACGCGCCTATTTCGGGCCGTCAGCACAGGTCGCCAAACCGACCAGGGAAGAAATGCAGCGCAACAAGGAAGAGGTCACGCACAGCATCGAGCACTGACCTCGGCTACTCGGCGGCGGTGCGTTGTGGGACCGTGTGGCAGTACGGTCCACAACGCACCGCTGCCCCTTTCCGTCTATTGCACAGTAACTACAGGAACAAATGGCGGCGATCCGGTCCGGATCGTGTCCCGTCCCGTGCTGCCGAAGCGGTCTGAGAACGAGCTTGCGAGGTCAGCCCGGTGGGATAAGGGAGTTCCGCCGGCAACCGTGCCCCGGCATATCCGACCACCCCCGAACCATCGTCACTGACAAGACCTCCTGCACGTAAAAAGTGCCTCCGCTTGGACCGACCGAACTCCTCAACGAGGTTCATCGTCCCAGGCCAGAAAGGCACTTTCGCATTTCCGCCGTACCCAACCGAAACAGCGAGGTTAGTCATGACGCAGTCATCGCCCCAGTTTCCGCACATCGTGGTGCACAGCCCGGCGCTGGACGGCTCCCGCCGGGTTACCGAAGGTGACGTGATCTTGGGTGTCGCCTCCCATCTGGATGACGTCATCGAGATTCTCCGGCTTGCCGACCTCGATCGGATCGAAGTCGAGGAGAGTGACTTCATCGACTGGCAGGGAGGCGGCCCAGACGAGTGGCCGGGACTTACCGAACACCCAGAGGAGTGGGCGGGACTTACCGAAATCCCCGAGGAGTGACACGGCAGCTGTAGTTCCGATCATGGCTGGTCCTGGAGTTCGTGTCGGCGCTGGTGGCAGGCTTGCGCGACTGCCTGATGGTGGCGGCGCCAGGCCATCCAGTGCAGGACGTGTTCTGCCTCCCGGACGGGTGGTGTGAGGACGAACGCCCTCAGGAGTGGGACGAGTTCGGGGCAGGTCAGCGGGACGAGTCGGGTTGTTCGGGCAGGGCGGGCTGTGGTCGCGGCAGCGGCGGTGAGCGTGAGGACGGCGGCGGCGATCAGGGAGAACAAGGACCAGCGCATCCAGGAGTTCCAGCAGGTCACCTGACCTTCGTCCAGGCCGGTGAATGTCTTGCCAAGCTGGAAGGTCTCCTCGATCCGCCATCTGTGGCAGATCACGTCCACGAGCTGGGCGAGGGTGATGTTGCCGGGCGCCCAGCAGCGGAAGAAGGAGAGTTCGCCGGTGTATCGGTGCCGGCGGGCGACCAGGATGCTGGTGCCGTTCTCGTGATGTCCGTCCGGGGTGTCGTCCGCTCGGACGTCGAGCCAGGCCCAGTCGTACTCGCGGGTGCCCTTCTGGCCGTGTCCGGCCCGCATGCGCATCCACTGGTGGGGCAGCACCTTGTTGATTATCTGGCGGGTCTGCCATCTGCGGCCCGCTCCGTCGGTCACCACGTGTGTGTGGGACACGCCGACTGCATAGCCGAGTCCGAACGCCCGTATTTGCGTGCGGAGTTCACGGCAGGAATAGACCTCGTCGCCGGCGAACCAGCGTGCGTCGATGCCCAGCTGGAGCGCGTTGGCGACCATGTCGGCCGTCTGCTGTGGCTTGGTGGCGAACATGATCTCCTCCGGGACACCGGCCGCGTCGCGGCGTTCCTCGTCCGCGGCCCAGTCCTTTGGGAGATACAGGGCCCGGTCGATCACCACCCGCGCCGTCTCGGTGACGGCGGCGAGGTGGACGGCGACCTGGCACAGGCCGACACCCTTGAGCGCGCCGGAGTACTGGCGTCCGGCTCCCACACAGTCGGTGGAGGACTTGGCGTCGCCGGTCTCGTCCGCGACCAGCACCACATCCTGACCTGCGAGTTCACGCACGACGAGACGGGCGATCTCCTCCCTGGCCCGGTCGTGGTCGAACTTCGCGCGTGACAGCAGGTGCTGCAGCCGGTGCGGACCTGGATGCCCCAGCGCCTGGGCCAGCGTCCAGCAGTTGCGCGTGTCTACCTCTGCCAGCAATCCGCTGATCATCTCCGCCGCCGTCGCGCGCGTCTCAGGCCGCGCGAAGCAGTCCGCGATCACCTCCAGCGCTGCCCCGAACACTCGGCCCCAGACTGCCTGGGCTATCGTGACCTCCACGGCCACCGCTTCTTGAAACGTCGTCACAAACGTTCATGATCACGGTGGCCGTACCCGTACCCCCATCCGACCCCGCGAGCTGCTGACCAGCGCAGACGCCGGAACTACAGCTGCCGTGAGTGAGCCGGGACGCCTGCCAGGCTCTGTCCGCTGCAAGGCCCTGTTGTATTCGCCACTTCACCGGGTTCCTCCGATTCCTCCCCGGCCTTCGGGCCGGGGAGGAATCGGACTCCTGCGGAGCAGGGCTCACCTGCCAGCCGGCACTGGTGGTTCGCGTTCTTGTAGTCGCCGACGAGTTCCTTCTTCTTCGTGTCCACGCTGATCACCGGCTGGCCGGCGCCCATGTGCTGCCTGGCCCGCTCGTTGATGTAGCGGAACTGGGCGTCACGGTCGGGGTGCTGCTTGCCCTCGATGGTCTTGGCGCCGGCCTGCAGGCTGAGGCCCTCCACCCCGCTCGTCAGGTTCCACCAGCGCCAGCAGCGCGGGCCGAAGACCCGGATCAAGGTCCGCGGCCTTCTTCCGGCCACAACCGGGCCTGCGGACCCGGCCCAGAGGCTCCTCGCCAGCCTCCAACTCGTCTACGCCCTTGCGAACCGTCGTCTCGTTGACCTGGGCCCCCCTTGCGACCGCCCGGATACCGCCGTGCCCCAGGATCCGGGCCTCGGCCCCCATCAGCAGTCGCCGCTGCCGCTCGTCCAGGTGTGGAACAACGCCCCGAACTTCTCGGCGAGTTGCCTACGGATCCCATCGGAGACGCTCATATCACAACAACGAGCCGCATCACGCGAAGCAACACCTTGATTCTCTGCGAGCCCTAA
>NZ_JAYWVC010000352.1:0-5010 GCF_036281785.1 Streptomyces chiangmaiensis
AAGGCGGCGCGCGCCCGCGCCGTGCGCGGGCCTTGATGAAGTAGGGAAAGTTCTATCCCGGTCGAGTCCCGTTCGAGTCCCGTTCGAGTCCCGTGCGGTGCCTTGTCTCGGTCGGGGGTGTCGCAGTGACCTCATCTGATGCTTGACGCCAAACCTGGTGGCTCTATGTGAGCTCGCCTGGTGCAGGGCCGAGATAGAGCGTAGCTAGTCGCGGCAGGAGCCAGCGCATCTGCTGGGCATCGTCGAAGTCGAACGATTCGCCCATGTTACGGCCGTCGTCGTCCGCGCTTGTCGCTGATGGAGCGAGCGGCAAGGTATGTCTCCCATGCCTCCCAGAAGTCGTCTGTGTCGCCGGTCAGCCGCTGGTACGCCGTGGATGAAACGAAGTTGAAGGCCTCATCGAAGATGACGTCCTGGTCGCCGACGGCTGCCGCGGTACGCACGGCAGGGTGCTCGGCGAGCGTGTCCGGGTGGGCAGCTACCTGCTCGTACCAATCGCGTCCGAGTGCCACCAAGCCTGCGGTGAAGTCGCTGAACCGGTCATCGGAGCAGCCTCCGGCGATCGGGCTGGTCAGAGCAAGATCCAGGCTCGTTCACCGGCGTCCATTCCCGTACGGATGCCGGGCCCATCGGGGCGAGGTGAACCGCTCCGGACGGCCGCGTACGGGGTGAATGAGACGGAAACTGACACGGGCGCGCGTTGGCGGAAGTCACCATCGACGACTGTCATCGGATCGTCTAAGCCCTCGCCACGCGCACCTGCCCGCCGCCGTAAGTGGCCCGGATATTCCAGGACAATTAGCCCTTGTCTGCCATCGCCCCGGACGGGTCCGCGCCCGCCCTTGACCCGCCGCGGCACCCCGATCCGGTCCATGGTCGGCGTATCCTCCCCCTGCTGCACCGCAGATCCCCCGAGTCTCTACACTTTGCGTCCATGTCTTGGGACCCCCAACACGGCAACCGTACGTATGGCGCGAGCGGCCCCAATGGCGTGTACGCCGGGGACGGTGCGTACCAGGACGGTGGCGACACGCAGGGCCTGCAGGTCATCTACGACCCGTACGGCGGCGAGGCGCAGGCGTACGACGCATACGTGGATCCGGCGGCGGCGCACGGGTGGCACGAGTCGGCGGCCCCCGATCACGGGGTTGCGCTCGGCGATGGTTACTCCCACCCGCAAGGTGCGTACGGTGACAGTCACAACACGTATCGGGGCGGCCACGACGCCCACGAGGGGGGCGGCACCCACGAGTCCGACCGTGGGGCCTCCGGCACCGAGCATGAGCACATGTACCGAGACGACGGATACGCCTACGGCGCCGACGAGGACCAAAACGACGCCGGGCATGACGACGGCTCGGTCTTCGTCGATGTATCGGGCCGCCGCAGCCGGCTGATCCGCCGTGCAGGTCTCGCTGTCGCGGCGGTCTGCGTTGTCTTCATGACCGCTGTAATCGCCGGATTCTTCAGTTCGGTGCCCTCTGGCGGCCCGCTGCCCTGGGGCCAGGACCAGAAGCAGGACCAGAAGCAGGACGATTCGAAGACGGCCACGGACCAGCCCGGCTCGACCGCCGAACCCACTGCCGATCCGTCCGCCAGGTCTGGGAAGTCGTCTGGGGAGTCAGCGGCCCCGAGCCCATCGGTGAGCGCTTCGAAGAGCGGTGGCGAGACCAAGGAACCCACCACCACCGCGCCCACGACCGCAGCCGCCCCCACTACGAGCGCGCCGGGCAGGGGGAACTCCAGCACCTCCCCCGGCCGCGGCCAGGGATCGACAAAGGGACCCAGGTGAGCCACCCACAACACAACACCGGAACGTTCCGTTCCACCGGCAGCAGTCGTTCCCCCCGCGCCAACCGCTCGGCCCGGTCGTCTGCGGTGACCCGCTCGACGCAGACGGCACCGCCTGCCAGAACCAACCGGCATGCCCTGCGGCGCGACCCCCGCGCCCACTGGCTGCTGCTTCTTCTCATTCTCGCGGTCGCCGCCACCGCGCTGCTGTTCAGCGGTTACGGGCGGCACGAGATAGCGCCGACCGGCGCCCCCGCCCATCACTGCACCGCCGCCCCCGCGGCGGTACGCGCGGGCGGCCCCCTGTTGAGCGAGGCCGACGGGAAGCTGCACAGCGCGCACCTCCCCGCCGAGAGGGTCGCCCTGACCTACGACGGCGGCCCTGATCCCGCCTGGACCCCGGCTCTGCTCGACGTCCTGAAGAAGCACCACGTCAAGGCGACGTTCTTCCTCTCCGGCACCCAGGTGGCCGCCCATCCGGACCTCGTGCGCAGGATCCACGACGAGGGCCACCAGATCGGCTCGCACACCTACACCGACGCCAACCTCGCGCAGGTCTCGGTGACCCGCGCGCGGCTCGAACTCGCCATCACTCAGAACACCCTTGCCGGCGCCGCTGGCCTCGGCACCCGTTTGGTGCGGCTGCCGCACACCGGGGACATCGCGTCTTTGTGTGCCGACCAGTGGGCGGCCGGGCGGGGCGCGATCGACGACGGCTACATCCTGGTCGCCGCCGATGCCGCCGACCGGAGCCCGAAGGGGGGTGAGATCCGCCAGTTCACCGGCTCGCCGCAGGCCGTTGATGAAACGGAGAGAATCTTGGCGTCCCCGCCGCACGGCGTGCGGTTCACGACGGTCGGGGCGGCACTTCGGATGCATGATGTCAACTACCGCGTCTCGGAGGCCACCGAGGCGAAGGGCACCGCCGTCGTGTGGGTGCAGACCCTGTCCCGGGGCTTCGCCGACGCCATGACCTGGCTGCTGGTGGCGGCGGGTGTGATCTCTCTGGGGCGCCTCGTGCTGCTGTTCACGGTCGCCCGCGTGCACGTGCGCCGCAGCCGCAGGAAACGGCGCCGCGGTAACCGGCTGCCGCGGGTCGATGAACCGGTCACCGTGATCGTGCCCGCGTACAACGAGGAGGCAGGTATTGAGGCGACCCTGCGTTCTCTGCTTGCCTCCACGTACCCGTACATCCAGATCATCGTGGTCGACGACGGATCGAGCGACCGCACCTTCGAAATCGCCGAGTCGGTCCGGGCGGAGGATCCGCGCGTGATGGTGGTGCGCCAGCCGAACGCGGGTAAGGCGGCCGCCCTCAACACCGGTCTTTCCTGGGCGCAGTTTGACATCGTGGTGATGATCGACGGTGACACGGTCTTCGAGCCGGAGGCGATCCGCAACCTGATCCAGCCGCTCGCCGACCCGCGCGTCGGCGCGGTCAGCGGCAACACGAAGGTCGGCAACCGGCAAGGCATACTGGGCCGTTGGCAGCACCTCGAGTACGTCATCGGCTTCAACCTCGACCGCCGGATGTTCGACATACTCGAATGCATGCCGACCGTGCCGGGAGCGATCGGCGCCTTCCGCCGTCAGGCGCTGATGGGCGTCGGCGGAGTCAGCGAGGACACCCTCGCCGAGGACACCGATCTGACGATGGCGCTGTGCCGCGCGGGCTGGCGGGTGGTGTACGAGGAGTCGGCGATCGCCTGGACGGAGGCACCGTCCACCGTCCGGCAACTCTGGAAGCAACGTTACCGCTGGTGCTACGGCACTCTGCAGGCGATGTGGAAGCACCGCAGGTCGCTGGTCGAGACGGGGTCGGCGGGCAAGTTCGGTCGCCGCGGACTGACCTATCTCGCCGTCTTCCAGATGCTGCTGCCGTTGCTCGCTCCGCTCGTCGACGTCTTCGCTGTGTACGGGCTGCTGTTCCAGAGCGCCGCCCAGGCCGGGGCCGTGTGGCTCGGCTTCACGGCCGTGCAGGTGCTCAGTGCCCTCTACGCGCTCCGCCTCGACAAGGAGAAGTTCGAACCGCTGTGGACCCTGCCACTGCAGATCTTTGTCTACCGGCAGCTGATGTACCTGGTGGTGGTGCAGTCGGTTGTCACGGCGCTGCTGGGCAGCAGGCTGCGCTGGCACCGGATGCAGCGCACCGGTTCGGCGACGGACACGCTGCAGCGGCAGCCGGCGTGAAGTCGCACGGCCAAGCCAGCGCAACGACGTCCCGGACTTCCCCGAGCCGTCGCCTGACCCACACGCCCACACACCCATCCATGTCACGAGGGGCGAAGAGGGCGGCAGAGAGGCAGGGCGATTGCAAGGTTGTCATGATCTCGTAGGTGTGCAGGTCACGTGGGTGTGACGATGCCGGGCGTGGCCGGGTCCGGATGCAACAAAGCTCCGTTGTGCAGGTGACCTTGCCAAGTCGCCTTCGCCCGACGGAGCTTCGATGTGCCGTCACTCTGCCACCGACTGCCTGATCAAGTCGCCGACTCGTCAGCAGCGGGAGATCGAATCGCTGCCGCAGCGGCTTTCCCAGCTGGCCGATCCGCGCTCCTGGCGGGGGAATCGTCACCCATTCGTGGCGGTGCTGCTGGCGGCCTGTTCGGCGGTGGGGGCCGGGGCGACGTCGTTCGCCGCGATCGGGTAGTGGGCCGGCAGCGCCCCGCAGGATGTGCTCTGCCGTCTTCGCGAATGGTGATCCCCGCTACTGATACGGAGTGTCTTGGGCTGTCGGTCGGCATGCTCAAGCTGCCCGCGCTGGTCGTCGCAGCCCCGGTAGAGCATTGCCGCCGGCAGCAAGACGAACGGATCGCGTACGGACTGCTGTGGGACCCCTCCGACCTGGTCTTCGCCACGACCACCGGCCAGGTGCTCGATGCTGCCAACGTGCGCCGGGCCTTTCGGTCGATCGTCAAGGCGGCAGGGCTGGCGCCGGAGTGGACGCCTCGGGAGCTGCGGCACAGCTTCGTGTCGCTGATGTCCGATCACGGTATCCCGGTGGAAAAGATCGCTCGCGTGGTCGGCCACAGCAGCACCACCACGACGGAGGTCGTCTACCGCAAGCAGCTCCGGCCGGTGATCACCGAGGGGGCCGACACGATGGATGTGATCTTCGGTGAGGATCGCTCAGAGGCTTGATCAATCGGCCCGTGGCTCCCCATGTGGCTCCCCGGATACCGCAAGGGCCTGATCCAACAAGTGGATCAGGCCCTTGAGCTG
>NZ_JAYWVC010000353.1:0-4997 GCF_036281785.1 Streptomyces chiangmaiensis
GGGGGCTCCAACAGAAGGCCTCGCCCATCAGGGTGAGGCCTTCTTCGTGTTCCGACTCCGGCTTTCTCAGTCCTTCGGAAGGCCCGGGACGCGCATCGCGAGAATCGCCATGTCATCGGATGGAGCATCGGACGCGAAGCGCTCGACCGCGCGCATGATCCGGGCCGCCACCGCGCCCGCTGTGAGGCCCGTGCAGGTGGTCAGGACGTCCGCGAGGCCGTCGTCGCCCAACATGCGGGTGCCCTCGCGGCGTTCGGTGACACCGTCCGTCACACAGAGCAGGACGTCGCCTGGGTCCAGCCTGACGGTCTGCTCGTACAGTTCCAGGTCGTCCATGACGCCGAGGAGTGGCTGCGGCTCCGCCGCCGATTCCACCGTGCCGTCCTGACGCAGGCGCAGCGGGAGGGGGTGACCGGCGCAGACCACCTTCAGGACCGCGCTGCCGTCCTCCTGCGGCCACAACTCACCGTAGAGGAGCGTCAGGAAGCGGCTGCGGGCGCCCTCGTCGAGGATCGCAGAGTTCAGGCGCTCCAGGACCGCCGGGCCACCGAAGCCCTCCCGGGCGAGCAGGCGCAGGGCATGGCGGGCCAGGCCCGTGACGGCCGCCGCTTCCGGACCCGTACCGCAGACGTCGCCGATGGCGAAGCCGTATGCGCCGTCGCGGATCGGGAACAGGTCGTAGAAGTCGCCGCCGACCTCGTTGCCCTCGCCGGCCGCGCGGTAGATGACCTCGACCTCGACGCCGTCCACGAGCGGGAGTTCGGGTGGGAGCAGGCTGCGCTGGAGGGACTGGCTGATGGCCGTGCGCTCCGAGTACAGCCGGGCGTTGTCCAGCGCCAGGGCAGCCCGGCGGCTCAAGTCCTCGGCCAGTTCCAGGATCTCCTGACGGAAGTGTTCGTCCGTCGGCTTGCCCAGGGTCAGCATGCCGATGACGCGGTTGCGCGCCACGAGGGGGAGTACGACCGTCTCGCCGCCGACCGCCGAGGCGGTTGAGAGCGTCGTGCCGATGCCGGAACCGAGCGTAGGGGGTTCGCCCAGGCCGAGGCTGCGCATGGAGGTGCGCAGTGCCGCCTGGTGGGCCGCGTCCCCGGGGGCCGTCCAGATCCGGGCGCCGGGAGTGGGGATCGGCTCCGGCGGCGGGATCCTGGACAGGAGCGCCTTGAGGCCGTCGATGCGCTCCTCGTCCTCATGAAGGACGTAGGAGAGGTACGGCTCCGAGGCCTGGTCGGCGATCGTGTACACCGCGCACCAGGTGGCCAGGGTCGGGATCGTCATCTGCGCCATGAGCGCCAGCGTCTGGTCGCGGTCCAGGGTGCCGGCGAGGAGGTCGGAGGCCTCGACCAGGAAGCTCAGCGATCCGCGGCGCAGGCGCTCGAGCTCGCCGAGGCGGGCCGATTCCACGGCGAGGGCGATGCGGTCGGCCGCGAACTGCAGGCGCAGGGCCTCCTCGTTGGAGTAGCGGGAGGCCGCCTCGGCCGCCACGCCGAGGGAGCCGGTGAGTCTGCCCTCCACCTTCAGCGGGACCGTCACCACCGAGCGCATGCCCGTGCCGGACAGCAGGGGCACGGCGCCGGGTACGGCCGTCAGGTCGTCGTGGACGGCAGGCATACGGGCCGAGCCGTAGCGGCCCGGTCCCGCCTCGACCGGGACGCGGGCGAAGCGCTGACGGGCGGACGGCAGGCCCGTGGAGGCGCGCACCTCGAGCTCCGTCTCGTCGTCGGTGGCCAGGAGGAGGAAGGCCGCGTCGCCGTCGAGCATGTCGCGGGCGCGCTCCACCGTGCGCTGGAGCAGTCCGTCGAGATCATCCGGGGCCGGGGAGCCGATGAAGACCTCGAAGGGATCTGTGGCCTGGCCGTCCTGGACGGTGGTCGTGTCCGGTGCCGGTCCGCGCAACGGGGTCTGGAGGACCGCTCGCTCATGGTCGCGGACGACCAGACAGACGGTGGAGGGGTCGCCTGTCGTGTCCCGCACCCGCAGATGAGAGGCATAGACGGGGGTCACCCGGCCGTCGGCGCCGCGCATGCCGTAGCTGCCCTCCCAGCGTGAGAGCTGGAGGGCCTCGGCGACGCCCGTGCCGGTGCCCGGGGTGTGCGGCCAGGCCGCGAGGTCGGTGAGCGGCTTTCCGGTGACCTGCTCGGCGGCGTAACCGAAGAGCTCCTCCGCGTCCTCGTTCCAGGCGGTGATGGAACCGCCGCGGTCGATCTGGACGACCGCGACGCGGACCCGGCCGTCCGCGAGCGGGAGGAGGTCGGCGGGCAGGGCGGGGCCCGCCGTACGGGTGCCCACAGGCCGCTCGGGGAGGTCGAGTTGGAACCAGACCTGCTTGTGCGTGGGGGTGTACTCCACCCCCCAGCGCCCGGCCAGGGCGGCGCAGAGCTGGAGGCCGCGGCCGCCCTCACGATCGGGGTGGCCCATGTCGACGGCGGCCGACTGGAGCGGGACCTCGCGTTCCGGATAGCGGTCGGCGACCTCGATGCGTACGCCGTCGTCGCTGCGCAGGCACAGGACGTCAGCGGCGGTGCCCGCGTGCACGACGGCGTTGGTGACCAACTCACTGGTCAGGACCACGGCGTCGTCGACGATGTCGGCGAAGCCCCAGCCCTGCAGGGTGTCGCGGACGAAGGACCGGGCGGTCGCGACCGACCGTCCGACGGGCTCGAAGGTGGCGGCCGCGCGCGCGGTGATCACAGAACTCCTCGTCCGGTTCTCGACGTGCGGGGTCACCGGGCCGACGCGCTCCTGCCGGGGCAGTTGCTGGTTCCCCGGGTGCCGGGGATCCTGGGGTGGTCCCCCGGGATGCAGTCCGGTGGTCATGTTGAGGCGCCCCTCCGATGCCTGCCCGCTCGTGCTCGTGCCGCCGCCCAGGCCGGTCGCACCGATGCGGCTGGAGGGCCGGATGCAAGGTTACTTACCTTCGCCGTCCATGCGGATGCCGGTTGTCTGTGTTTACGTCCGGAGGGTGTGCGGAGCGTGTGCGAAGCTGCCGAACTGTTATGGCCTGGTTCAGGCATGGTGAAACACTGGGCAAGCTTCTGGAGATGGTTCGAGCAGACAGAGTGTCTTTTGCCACGCCGGGCAGGAGCACGCGCGTGTGCCTGATACACAGGGCGGCACCAGGCATCGGCGAGCGGTACCCCTGAACACAGCAGTGACGGTCGACCCCTGCGGGAGGGACACAGTGGAGTCTGGCGCAGCGACGCGGAGCACGAAGGCGCGCGCAAAAGGCGGACAGTCCCTGAGTAACCAGCGCAAACCGCGCAATGGAACCACCGCAGTGGACACGGCGGCCCTGAACCGGCTGCTGGCGGCTCTGGTGTCCATGCGGGACGGCAATTTCCGGAAGCGGCTGACGGTCACCGGCGACGAAGTGATGGCCGAGATCGCAGCCGTCTTCAACGAGGTGGCCGACCGCAATCTGCATCTGACCGGTGAGCTGTCGCGGGTGCGGCGCATGGTCGGGCGTGAGGGCAAGCTCACCGAGCGGCTGGAGACGGGGGCCTGCGAGGGTTCCTGGGCGGCCGCCATCGACGCCTCGAACGCGCTCGTCGACGATCTCGCACGTCCGGTCTCCGAGGTCAGCCGGGTGCTGTCCGCGGTCGCCGAGGGTGATCTGTCGCCGCGCATGGAGTTGCGGACGCCGGGTCCGGACGGGACCGGACAACCGCTGCGCGGTGAGTTCCTCAAGGTCGGCCGTACGGTCAACAACCTGGTCGACCAGCTGTCGACGTTCACCGACGAGGTCACCCGGGTGGCCAGTGAGGTGGGCACCGAGGGCAAGCTGGGCGGGCAGGCCCGAGTGCGCGGTATGTCCGGTTCATGGAAGGACCTCACGGACTCGGTCAACACGATGGCGTACCGGCTGACCGCCCAGGTGCGGGACATCGCGCTGGTGACCACGGCGGTCGCGAAGGGCGATCTGTCCCGGAAGGTCACGGTTCACGTGGCCGGAGAGATGCTCGAGCTGAAGGAAACCGTCAACACGATGGTGGACCAGCTCTCGTCCTTCTCCTCCGAGGTGACCCGCGTCGCCCGTGAGGTGGGCACCGAGGGCGAGCTGGGCGGCCAGGCGCAGGTGCCCGGTGTGGCCGGCGTGTGGAAGGACCTCACCGATTCGGTGAACCTGATGGCCGGCAATCTGACCGCCCAGGTGCGCGGGATCGCCCAGGTGACGACTGCGGTCGCCAACGGTGACCTGTCGCAGAAGGTGACGGTGTCGGCGCGCGGCGAGGTCGCGCAGCTCGCCGAGACGATCAACCAGATGACCGAGACGCTGAGGACGTTCGCGGACGAGGTCACCCGCGTCGCCAACGAGGTCGGGGCCGAGGGCCGGCTCGGCGGGCAGGCGAACGTGCCGGGTGCGGCGGGCACGTGGAAGGACCTCACCGATTCGGTGAACACGGTCTTCCGGAACCTGACCACTCAGGTGCGCGACATCGCGGCCGTGACGACGGCGGTGGCCAGCGGTGACCTGTCGCAGAAGGTCACCGTCGATGTCGCCGGCGAGATGTTGGAGCTGAAGAACACCGTCAACGGGATGGTGGACCAGCTGTCCGCCTTCGGTTCCGAGGTCACGCGCGTGGCTCGGGAGATCGGGGTCGAGGGTGAGCTGGGCGGCCAGGCGCAGGTCCCGGGCGCCGCCGGCACCTGGAAGGACCTCACGGACTCCGTCAACACCGCCTTCCGCAACCTGACCGGCCAGGTCCGCAACATCGCCCAGGTGACGACGGCGGTGGCCAACGGCGATCTGTCGCAGAAGGTCACCGTGGACGTCTCCGGCGAGATGCTGAAGCTGAAGAACACCGTGAACACGATGGTCGACCAGTTGTCCGCCTTCGCCGACCAGGTCACGCGCATGGCGCGGGACGTGGGCACGGAGGGCCGTCTGGGCGGCCAGGCCGTGGTGCCGGGCGTCAGCGGCACCTGGAAGGAACTCACCGACTCCGTCAACTTCATGGCGGGCAATCTCACCTCCCAGGTGAGGCAGATCGCTCAGGTGA
>NZ_JAYWVC010000354.1:0-4969 GCF_036281785.1 Streptomyces chiangmaiensis
TCCTGAGCAAGGAGACGATGCTGGTCGTGCTGCCGGCGCTGCTGGTGACGATGTGGCAGCACAGCCACCGTGACACCCGCAAGTTCGCGGTGACCGGCGCGGTGGTCGCGTGCGGGCTGACCGGGCTGGGGTATCCGCTCTATGCCCTGCTCAACTATGAACTGTTCCCGGGCCCTGGGCACGTCTCGCTGATCGGCGGGATCAGATTTCAGATGAGCCGCGAGGGCTCGGGCTTCATCCTCGCCAAGGGCACCAACTCGCACGCGGTCTTCGAGTCGTGGCTCTACTACGACACTGTGCTTCCGCTCGGCGGGCTTGCCGGCGCTGTGCTGCTGCTCGGTGTCCTGCGCTGGTCGGTGACCGCCAGGGCGCTGGCCGGTCCCGCTCTCGCCGTGGCGATCCTCGCTCTGGTCGCCATGCGTCCGTCGGGCTATCTGCCCGCCATGTACGTGATCCAGGCGCTGCCCTTCCTGGCGCTGATCGTCGCCGGGACCGCCGTGAGCGTCACCCACGCGGTGTTGCTTCGCGGCGCCCGGCGCGGCGGCCGGGCCTTCCGGTACGCCCGCGGGACGCTGCTCGCCGCCCTGGGCGCGACCGTCGCCGTCCGGGTCGTATCGCACTGGTACGACGGCGACCGCACCGCCCTGATCGCCGACGCCAACGCGCCCTACCGGGCGGCCGCCGCCTGGATGCGGGACGACGTGGCGGACCCGGGCCGCACGCGGGCACTGGTCGACGACGCCCTGTGGCTCGACCTCGTCCACGCCGGATACCGCCCCGGTGACGGCGCCATCTGGTTCTACAAGGCCGACCTCGACCCCGCTGTCGCCAAGACGCTGCCGAACGGCTGGCGGGACATCGACTACGTGGTCGCCTCCCCGACGGTGCGCCGGGACGCCGTTGACCTGCCGACCGTCAAGGCGGCACTGCAGCACTCCGCCCCCGTCGCGGTCTTCGGCGAGGGCGCCGACCGCATCGAGATCCGCCGCATCGCTGGAGGGACCAGGTGACCGTGTTCAGTAGCGGTACGGAAGGGGCCAACGCCCCCGATCTGCACGCCGGAGCGCCCATCACGCCCGGCTCCGTCACCGTGGTCATCCCCGCCTTGAACGAGTCCGGCAACATCTGCGAACTCCTCTCCCGGCTGGCCGATTCACTCCCTGAGCGGCTACCTGACTGCGAAGTCGTCTTCGTGGACGACAGCACCGACGACACCCCGGCGGTCGCCGAGATGGTGGGCCGCGACTGCCCGTTCCCCGTCACCGTCATCCACCGCGACACCCCGGCCGGTGGACTCGGCGGCGCCGTCGTCGAGGGCCTGAGGACCGCCGACACCGAGTGGGTCGTCGTGATGGACGCCGATCTGCAGCATCCGCCGTCCCTCGTCCCCGAACTCGTCGAGACCGGCACCCACAAGGGCGCCGACCTGGTCGTCGCCAGCCGCTACACCGGTGGCGGCAGCCGCGCCGGGCTCGCCGGGGCCTACCGGGTCGCGGTCTCGCGCGGTGCGACCTGGCTCACCAAGGGCTTGTTCCCGCGGGCCCTGCGCGGCATCAGCGACCCGATGAGCGGCTTCTTCGCCATCCGCCGCGACGCGGTGCGCAACCATCGCGGCAGCGGCGCGCTGCGCCCGTTGGGGCACAAGATCCTGCTGGAGCTGGCGGTCCGCAGCCGTCCCCGTGCCGTCACCGAGGTGCCCCTTGTCTTCCAGAACCGCTACGCGGGCGAGTCCAAGTCGACCGTCCGGGAGGGAATGCGCTTCCTCGCCCACCTGGTGAGGCTGCGCACCGCTTCGCCGGTCGGGCGGGCACTGGTCTTCGGCCTGATCGGGCTCACTGGCTTCGTGCCCAACCTGGCGGCGCTGGCCGTGCTCACGTCCGCGGGTATGCACTATGTGCCCGCCGAGATCGTCGCGAACCAGTTCGGCGTGCTGTGGAACTTCCTGCTGATCGAACTGCTTCTGTTCCGGGAACGCCGTCGCCACCGCCACTGGGCCGACCGCCTGGGCCGGTTCGGGCTGCTGACCAACGCCGACCTGCTGCTGCGCATCCCGCTGATCACGCTCTTCGTCGGACGACTCGGGATGGGAGTGTTCACGGCGACCGCGTTCGCGCTGGTCGTGACCTTCGTCCTGCGGTTCGCGGGCACCGAGTTGCTGGTCTACCTGCCACGCCGCGGCCGCCGGGCAGCCGGCCGCCGCGGAAAGATCGAGGAGGCCTGATGACGAGAAGAGCACGCGGCCCCTTCGCGGCCGCCACCGCCTTCATCTTCGCAGCCATGGCGGCGCCGTTCCTCCTGCTGTCGGCCCCCGAGGCGGCCGAGGCGGGCACCAACCTCATCATCAACCCCGGCTTCGAGACGGCCGGAACCGACGACCTGCCGGCCTGCTGGGAGAAGTCCGGCTGGGGAGACAACGACTTCACCTTCACCACCACCGCCGACGCGCACTCCGGAAGCAAGGCGGTGACGGTCGCCCTGACCCGCCGCCTGGACGGCGACCGCAAGGCGATGATGACCGAGACCCCCGACTGCGCCCCGCACGTGACGACCGGCCAGCAGTACGACCTGTCGGTCTGGTACAAGTCGACGACCGCGGACACCGCGGTCACCCTCTTCCGGCACGACACCACGGCCGGCTGGCAGTATTGGACCGACCTGATGAACCCGCCGGTCAGCGCAGCCTGGAGCAAGGCCGAGGTGCGCACCCCGCCGGTCCCGGCCGGCACCGACCAGCTCACCTGGGGCGTGTCCGTCTACGGCGTCGGCAGCGTCACCACCGACGACTACACCGCCGAACTCGTCGGCGGCACACCGCCCGATCCGGTGTGTACCGGTACCGCCGCGGAGTGCCAGGACGGCAGGTGGGATGTACTGCCCGCGCAGAACCCGGTGCGCTCGATGCACTCCGTGGTCCTGAAGAACGGCAAGGTGCTGCTCATCGCGGGCTCCGGCAACAACACCGACAACTTCGCGGCCGGCAGCTTCACTTCCGCCGTCTACGACCCCGAGGCCAGCACCTACAAGGTCATCCCCACCCCCGACGACATGTTCTGCTCGGGCCACATCCAGCTGTCCGACGGCCGCGTACTGATCATGAGCGGTAACAAGGCCTACCCCGCCGCCGACGGCTCGCACGGCTACGAGGGCTACCGGCACAGCTACGTCTTCGATCCGGACACCGAGACCTACACGCAGACCAACGACCTCAACGACGGCCACTGGTATCCCTCGGCGACCGAGCTGGGCAACGGGGATGTACTGTCCTTCGGCGGCCTGCGCGAGGACTCTACGGGCTCGGTGACGGCCGAGAAGTGGTCGGCCGCGCAGAACAAGTGGCTCCCGCTGTCGCAGGTCAACCAGACCTGGTCGTACTGGGGACTGTACCCGTCGATGATCCTGATGCAGGATGGCCGGCTCTTCTATTCCGGCAGCCATGTCTTCGGCAACGGCACACCCGGCACCGGCTCTGCGGTCTACGACTACGACGCCAACACCGTCACGCCCATCAACGGCCTGCAGAACAAGGACCAGCGCGACCAGTCAGCCAGCGTGCTGCTGCCCCCGGCGCAGGACCAGCGCGTCCTGACCATCGGCGGCGGCAACATCGACAGCAACCCCGACGGCAACCGGCTCACCGACCTCATCGACCTGAAGCAACCGAACCCCACGTACTCCGCAGGACCGCTGCTGCCCCAGGGCACCGTCGACCTGCCGACGGGCACCGTGCCGCAGACCGGCGCCCAGGGCAAGATGTACGTCTCGGCCGTCCTCCTGCCCGACGGCAAGATCCTGGAGACCGGCGGCGGACTGCACAACCGGGCGGACCCCGTCCACGAGACGTCGATCTTCGATCCCCAGACCGAGACCTTCGCCCCCGTCGCCGCCGACCCCGAGGCCCGCGGCTACCACTCCTCGGCCTTCCTGCTGCCGGACGGCCGCGTCATGGCCACCGGCGACAACCCCGGCAACGGCACGTGGAACCACAATGTGTCGATCTACACGCCGCCGTACCTCTTCAAGGGCCCCCGGCCGCAGATCACCTCGGTCACCCACGATCACTGGACGTACGGCAGCAGCCAGCGGATCACCGTCGACCGCACCATCGCCAGGGCCGAACTGATCCGCCCGGCCGCGGTCACCCACTCCTCCGACCCCGACCAGCGCTTCGTAGACCTGCCGCTGACCGTCGTCAACGGCACCACCATTGACCTCAACGTCACCAGCAACCCCAATGTGGCGCCGCCCGGCTGGTACATGCTCTTCGCGGTCGACGCCAACGGCGTGCCCTCGGTGGCGAAGTGGGTCCACCTGGACGCCCAGGGGAGCGCCACCGCACTGCGCTCCGCCACCTCGGCCGGCACGGACACCCCGTCCCCGCACATCCACGACTTCGCCAGGGACCTGGCGAACAAGCCCCAAAAGCCCGGGAAGAAGCGCACCTCAGCCCCGGTCGGCGTCCGTGTCTCCGGCTGCGACAACCACTACGGCACCCGCGACCTCTGCATCCCGGCCGTCTTCCCGAACACCGTCAAGGCCACCACGGCCGCCCGCTGCACGTGGCTGAGCAGTCACGATTTCAAGTTGCCGTTGAAGACCAACGGTGTCGACGACCCGCTGCGGCTCGATCCGAACCACAACGGCCTGGCTTGCGACCGTACCGACGGCGGGTCACCCAGATGACAGCTGTACGGCGGCAGCGCAGCGTCGGGCGCTTCGCCGTCTTGCCCGGCCGCCATACCCGTTGGGAGTGTCCAATGAACGGCCCTGGCTCACTTTCGGTTTGCGCCGTGAGGCGCGGCTGGTTCGAGTGGAGGTGGAAGACCGTGCGCCACGAGGCGCTGCGATCCGCGTGCGGGTGTGAGACCCGCACCGTCGTCCCGTCGCAGCGGGACGGCAGAAGCAGGGGGTAGCTGGGCCCGGCGAGTCGGCCAGGTCTGGTGGAGAGCAGCCCCGACAACGACGGGACGCA
>NZ_JAYWVC010000355.1:0-4947 GCF_036281785.1 Streptomyces chiangmaiensis
ACTCCTCATCACCCGGGGCGCGCTCACGACCTTCTCCATCGCCAACGACGTGGCGAAGTACTTCGCGATCCTGCCCGCCATGTTCGCCGCCAAGTTCGGAGGTCTCGACCACCTCAACATCATGGCGCTGTACAGCCCTAAGTCCGCGATCACCTCGGCAATCATCTTCAACGCCCTGATCATCATCGCTCTGATCCCGCTCGCCCTGCGAGGTGTGCGCTACCGCCCTTCGGCGGCGGCGACGCTGCTCAGCCGCAACATCTATCTGTACGGCTTCGGCGGTCTGGTCCTGCCGTTCATCGGGATCAAACTGATCGACCTCGTCGTCCAGTTCATCCCCGGACTGCACTGAAGGGGCACACAGACATGTCATCGCCGCTACACAGGCATCTCCCGGCGCCGATGCGCAACCACCTCTCCGCGCTGCGGATGCTACTGGTGTTCACGGTCGTCACGGGACTGATCTACCCGCTGGCCGTGACGGGCGTCGCACAGGCGCTCTTCCACGACCAGGCCAACAGCTCTGAGATCAGGACCGACGGCAAGGTCGTCGGCTCCAGCCTCATAGGGCAGAGCTTCGACCTGCCCAAGAAGAACCCGGAAGACCCGAACGAGGCACCACGTCCCGACCCCAAGTGGTTCCAGCCGCGATTCTCCGCCGGCGGCTACGACCCGACCCTCACCGGCGCCTCCAACCTCGGTCCGACGAACCAGGAGCTGGTGAAGTCGATCGAGCAACGCCGTTCCAGCATTGCGAAGTTCAACAGCGTCGACCCGGCCGCGGTCCCCGCCGACGCGGTCACGGCGAGCGGCTCAGGACTCGACCCGCACATTTCGGTTGCCTACGCCACGTTGCAGATCACCCGGGTGGCCAAGGCGCGGGAGCTGGACGAGCCGAAGCTGAGGAAACTGGTCGACGATCACATCCAGGGCCGCATCCTCGGTTTCCTCGGCGAGGAGCGGGTCAACGTGGTGGAGCTCAACCAGGCCTTGAGCACCTTGGGCTGATCTGAAGGAGCCCCTATGACACACGCCAGCGGGCCGGTCGGCACGCGTATCGGCCGGCCCGGCAGGCTCAGGGTCTGTCTGGGTGCCGCCCCAGGCGTGGGCAAGACCTACCGGATGCTCGACGAGGGGCACCGAAGGGCGGAGCGCGGCACGGACGTGGTGGTCGGATACATCGACTGCCACGGCCGACGCCGCACGGAGCAGATGCTGCGCGGGCTTCTGGTGATCCCGCGCAAGGTCCGGCCCTACCGGGGTCGCCTCTTCGGCGAGATGGACGTGGACGGATTGCTGACTCTGCGCCCCGAGACAGTCCTCGTCGACGAATGCGCGCACACCAACGTTCCCGGCGGCCGCAACGCCAAGCGCTGGCAGGACGTGAGGGAACTGCTGGCGGCCGGGATCGACGTCATCACCACGGTCAACGTGCACCACCTTCAGTCCCTGTCCGACGTGGTGCAAAGGATCACTGGCGTGGCGCCCCCGGAGACGGTCCCCGACGAGCTCATGCGCCGGGCCGATCACGTCGAACTCGTCGACGTCGAGCCGGAGGTGCTGCGCCGCCGCCTCGTGCACGGTGACATCTACCCCCCGGAACTGGTTGACTCGGCCCTCACGCACTTCTTCCGTCCGGCCAACCTCGCGGCGTTGCGCGAATTGGCAGCGCTGTGGACAGCGAACCGGATGCTTGAAACCGCCGACACAGCGCCCATAGGGCTCGCGTTGCCCGCCGCCAGCCTGTGGACACTCACTGCCCTCCGGTCGGGCGGGCTGCTCACGCGACCGAGGCCCGTGGCGCTGCCGGACATTCTGCCTTCCGCTCTCCGCACGGTCCGGGCCGCGACCGGGAGCGACGCACGCGTCGAGGTCCGGGATGTGGCGAACGTGCCCGCCGTGTTCGCCGACCCAGGGCTCCTCGAGCGCGTGGTGACCACACTGCTCCACGACACGATGTGCGAGGCTCGCCCCGGAGCCACGGTCTTCCTCAAGGCCCGCTCGTCAATCCGACGCGACCTCGTGGACCTGCTGTTCAGCACCGGGACCTCGACTGTGGCAGCCACGGACGCCGAGACGCCGTCAGTGGACTACGGTCCTGCTCGCCTGGTGCTCGCCCTGACTCAGGCCCTCGCCGCCGTGATGCGGGGGACCGTCACCCCCGGGCTCACGCCCGGAGGAGATCCGACCCTGACACTCTCCCTGCCCGTGGGACCCCGCCTCGACGAGCCCGGGAGGGCACCGTGACCAGACTCCCGGGGGTGGCGGACGACCCGCGGGCACGTCAGAGGACCGCCAAGATGCGTTCCGAGGGGTGCCCGAGGGCCCCGTACAGGAGTGAGATGGGAGGGGCGGACTCCGTACCGTGCGAGGAGACGACAGCAGCCATGACCCATTCGGCCTCTGCCTCAGTGCCCCGGCGCCCTCGGGTGGTTGTCGGCGTGAGTGGCTCATCGGGCAGCATCACCGCCCTGCGACGGGCGGTCCAGGAGGCGCGGCGCATCGACGCCGAGTTGTGGGCGGTGTCCGCCTGGGACGTACCGGGAGGCACCATCACTGCGGAGGACAACCCAGCACCTCCCCTGCTGGTCGAACAGCGTGAGCGGCGTGCCTTCCTGGAACTGTTCGATGTCATCGACCGGCTATTCGGCGACGACGGTCCTGGCGTGCCGGTCCATCTGGTGGCCGGCCGGGGGTCGGCCGGCCGGGTTCTGGTGCAGGTCGCCGATCGCGAGAGCGATGTGCTGGTCGTCGGGGCCGGCCGGCGCGGCCGCGTGCGCCGCGTCTTCGGTCGTCCGGTGAGCCGCTACTGCCTTGCCCACGCCGTCTGTCCCGTGCTCGCTGTGCCGCCGTCCGCGCTCGAGGCCGCGCTGGCCGCGGCGCGCCGCCACAGGATCTGGCGGCTGCGGCTGGACGTCGGGCGGCTGAAGGCGGCGAACGCACCCGGCTCCGAACACAGCTTGTAGGCCGCGCCGCACACGGAGCACGGACGGCCGCCCCCTGATGACCAGGTGGCCGGCCGCCGAAGCGCGTCCGCGGCACCAACCGCAGACCCAAGTCGACCCCGAGGCCTACGTCATGGCGGTCGTGGCCGGCGCAGGCCGCACCGCCCGTTCCTCGGCCACCCGCAGAGTGACCACCATGGTCAGGCCGCCGCCCGGGGTGTCCTCCGCGTCGAGCGTGCCACCGACCGCTTCCGTGAAGCCGCGGGCCACCGCGAGGCCGAGGCCCACGCCGGCGCCGCGCGGAGCGTCGCCATAGCGCTGGAAGGGTGCGAAGATGCGTTCCTTCCCCTCGTCCGGCACTCCGGGACCCCGATCGACGACGCGCAGCTCGACGCGGTTGCCGAGGGCGCTCGCGGAGACCAGCACGGGCTTGTCCTGCGGGCTGTATTTGACCGCGTTCTCGACGAGGTTGGCGACGACGCGCTCCAGCAGGCCCTTGTCCACCAAAACCATCGGCAGCGTCTCCGGGATGTCGAGCTCGACGCTGTTCTCCGGCACCCCGCCCAGAGCCATCGGCACCACCTCGTCGAGATCGATCTCCCGGATGATCGGGGTGACGGTGCCGGTCTGCAGGCGCGACATGTCCAGGAGGTTGCCGACCACGTGGTCGAGGCGGTCGGCGCCCTCCTCGATCGCCTCGAGGAGCTCCGCCCGGTCCTGCTCCGACCACTGGACGTCGTCCGAACGGAGCGAGGAGACCGCCGCCTTGATGCCCGCCAGCGGCGTGCGCAGGTCATGGCTGACGGCAGCCAGCAGAGCGGTGCGGATACGGTTGCCTTCGGCCAGGGTCCGGGCCTGGTCCGCCTCCTCCTGCAGGCGTCGACGGTCCAGGACGACCGCGGCCTGTGCGGCGAAGGCGGCCAGCACCCGGCGGTCCTCGGCGGGCAGCACCCGGCCCGTCAGGGCGAGGGCCATATGGTCCCCGACCGGCATGTCGACGTCCGCGTCCTCGGGGCATTCCGCAGACCGCGGCCCCACACTTCCCGCACAGGTCCACGGCGCCACGTCGCTCTCCCGCTCCAGCAACGCCACCGACTCCATGCCGAAGGTCTCGCGCACCCGCTCCAGCAGAGCCTCCAGGCTGGTCTCACCGCGCAGCACACTGCCCGCGAGGAACGACAGAATCTCGGACTCGGCGCGCAGCCGGGCCGCTTGCTGGGTGCGCCGGGCCGCGAGGTCCACCACCGAGGCCACCGACACCGCGACCGCGACGAAGATCACGATCGCCACGATGTTCTCGGGATCGGCGATGGTCAGGGTGTGGACGGGCGGGGTGAAGAACCAGTTCAGCAGCAGCGAGCCCACCACCGCGGAGGCGAGGGAGGGCAACAGTCCGCCGAGCAACGCCGCCGCCACCGTCAACGCCAGGAACAACAACATGTCGTTGGCGAGGCCGACTTCGGGCGAGAGGCTGGTCAGGAAGAAGGTGAGCAGAGCCGGGCCGAGCACGCCGACGAGCCAGCCCCAGATGATCCTGACCCGCCCCAGCCGCGCCGTGCGGGGCACGGGCAGTCCGCGCCCCTTGCCCGCCTCGGCGTGCGTGATCAGATGGACGTCGAGATCGGGCCCCGACTCCCGGGCGACCGTCGCGCCGACGCCGGGTCCGAAGATGTACTGCCAGGACTTGCGGCGGGAGACGCCCAGCACGATCTGCGTGGCGTTGACGCCGCGCGCGAAATCCAGCAGCGACGCCGGGATGTCGTCCCCGACCACGTGATGGAAGGTACCGCCCACGTCCTCGACGAGGGTCCGCTGGACCGCGAGTTCCTTCGGCGAGCCGGACGACAGGCCGTCGCTGCGGGAGATGTAGACGGCCAGCACCTCGCCGCCGGCGCCCTTCTCCGCAAGGCGCGCGGCCCGGCGGATCAGGGTCCGCCCCTCCGGGCCGCCCGTCAGGCCCACGACGATGCGCTCGCGCGAACCCCAGATCTTCGACACCTGA